>JBDSIA010000144.1:0-1506 GCA_039918175.1 Thermomonas sp. | reverse complement strand
GCATTGAAGCGACTGCCGCCGTAGCGGATCAGGTCGATGATGGTCTGCAATTCCTGGGACATGGCAGGTCGTTTGGGGCGGCGTGGCGCCAGACCACGCAGTATAGCGGCGACGGGTCGGTATCATGGCGCACCGCCTGTTGCCTTGGTCGTGCAGATCACCATGTCGAAACGCATATTGCTTGTAGTTGTCATCGCTGCGCTTGCCGCAGGCGGTGGGCTGTGGGCTGCGCTAGGGCTGTTCGGATCGAAGACCGGTGATCGCAGCGCACCGTCATTGCTGCCGGTCAGCAGTATCACGACGCTGCCGACACCGCGCGCGCTACCGGCCTTTTCCCTCCAGCAATCCGATGGCACCGCGCTGACGGGCGATGAACTCCATGGCCATTGGACCCTGGTGTTCATGGGCTTCACCCATTGCCCGGACGTGTGCCCGACCACGCTTGCGCAATTGGCTGCAGCACAAAAGCAATGGGCAGCCCTGCCCGAGGCGAGCCGGCCGCGCGTGTTGTTTGTCTCCGCAGATCCCGACCGCGACACGCCGAAGATCACTGGCGCCTACGCACACGCCTTCAATGCCGACTCGCTGGCAGCCACAGGGCCGATACCGGCACTTGAAGCATTCGCGCGTTCGCTGTCGCTGGTGTTCATGAAGGTTGCCGGCGAAAGCGGACGCGCCGACGATTACAGCATTGATCACAGCGCCACGCTCATCGTGCTGGATCCGCAGGCGCGGATGGCCGGCGTGATCGTGCCGCCATTTGACCCGAAAGCGATTGCTGCAGACCTGATTGCCCTGACCAAGGCCTCGCCATGAGCTTGCTGACCACGCTTACTTACGTCCTGCCGCATCGGTTGTTGTCCTCGCTGGCACGCGCCTTGGCCTATTCGGACCACCCGGGCGCCAGCCGCAGGTTGATCGATACGGTCACCCGCAAGTTCGGAGTGGATCTGTCCGAAGCCGCGGAGTCCGACCCGCGCGCCTATCCGAGCTTCAATGCGTTCTTCACCCGCGCGCTGAAGCCGGGGGCACGCGTGCCCGATGCGGACCCCGCCGCGCTGCTGATGCCGGCCGACGGGCGCATCAGCCAATGCGGCGACATCGTCCCGCTCGCGAATGAAGATGATGATGTCGATAGCTATCGCGATGGCCGCATCTTCCAGGCCAAGGGCCAGTCGTTCACCGCCGCCGAACTGCTTGGCGATGCCGCAGCCGCCGAGCACTTCGCCGATGGCGTGTTCGCCACCGTGTACCTGTCGCCGCGCGACTACCACCGCGTGCACATGCCATGGACCGGCACCCTGCGCGAAACCGTGCACGTCCCAGGCCGACTGTTCTCGGTCGGGCCGGATGCGGTGCGCAACGTACCGCGCCTGTTCGCCCGCAACGAGCGTCTGGTCTGCCACTTCGACACCGACTTCGGGCCGATGGCCATGGTCATGGTTGGCGCCCTGCTGGTGTCCGGCGTGGAAACCGTCTGGAGCGGCATCGAAATCCCCCGCTATG
>JBDSIA010000143.1:0-2836 GCA_039918175.1 Thermomonas sp. | reverse complement strand
GCCGCCTGGGTGCGCTACCCGTTGCTCGTCGCGACCCCTCGCTCAGTCCAGCAGCGCCAGCTTGTTGAGCTCCGACACTGCGTCCTTCATCGAGGTGACGACCTGGTTGGCCCCGGCATCCATGAGTTCGCGGCGCTGCCGGGGGGTATCGTCCGCATAGAGTCCGGGGCGCACCACCAGGATCTTCAAGGCCTGCCCCTCCCCGCGCAGGCGGCGGCACAGGTAACGCACGTGCGCCAGCCCGCCGGGTGGCAGCGCCATCAGTACGAGCACCTTGTAAGGGTGCTCCTGCACCTTGGCAACCACCTCCGAGGACAGCGCATTGGACCCTGCAGACGTCCATTCGACCCGCCCGATGTCCACCAATTTGCCCAGCATCGCTAGCGCCACTTCATCGAGTTCATCGCGTGAGGGGATTCCCAGCACCGGCATCAACTCGGCGCCCACCATCGCCTCGGGCCGGATCATCCGCCGATGCCCGTCGACCAGGTCGCTTGCGTCACTGACCAGGCGGTCGTGGACGGTCTTGTCCAGCCGACCACTGCGCAGGTCGTCGCGCGCGTGCGCCAGCATCGGCACCACCACGTCGTCGTAAACCACGTCCAGGCCGTCGAGCGCCGAAAGATCATTCACCAGTTCCGCGGACTCGGCTTCGTCCTGCGCCAGCATCCGCTGATACAACCGGTCTGAGGGCGCCAACGCCGGCCGGTCGCCCAGCAGGGTGTCGAGGAATTTGAGGAACGGCACGTACCGCCCCAGCACCACCAGGCAAACCGTGAGCGGCGAGGCCAGCACCAGTCCGACCGGCCCCCACAGCCATGTCCAGAATGCCACCGCCACCAGCAGTGCCGCCTGTGATACGCCGATGCCGCGACCGTAGGCCATGGGCTCGATCAGCATGTTGGTGATCAATTCCAGTGCGCCGAACAGGCCCACCACCATTAGCGCCACCGACCACTCGCGTGAGATGAGCAAGGACAGCAGCAACGGCAGCAGCGCCGCCAGCCACGGCCCGAGGTAGGGGATGTAGCGCAGCAGGGCGGCGAAAAATCCCCAAAGTGGCGCGTACGGAATGCCGATCAGCCACAGGCCAATGGCCACCGCGATGCCGAAACCGGTGTTGATCATCAACTGCAACAAAAGGTATCGGCTGACGCGCTCGCCGGCTTCTTCCAGCGCGCGCGTGGTGTCCGCCAGCTGGCCCACGCCCACCAGCGAAATCACCCGGTCACGCAGGTCCTCGCGGTTGAGCAGCATGAACAGCACCAGCACCAGCACCAGGCCTGCCAGCGCGATGGGCTCCAACACCGGCCCGGCCACCGACCACAGCTGCGACAGGCTGAAGGCGCCCTCTTCCACCACCCGCACCGGCTGCGCCTGCGCCAGTTCGCGCTCGCCCGAGCTCATGTCCTGGGGCCGCCTGGGTTCAAGCTGGCGCGTGAGGCGATCACTCACCACCTGGACCTTGTCCAACAGTCCAGTGCGCCCGCGCTCGCGCAGCTGCGTGATCTTCAAGGTGACGTTCTGTTCGTACTTCGGGTACTCGTCCAGCAGACCACTGATCTGCCGGGTCACGCCATAAAACACGCCTACCACCAATGTCAGGGCGGCCAGCGTCACCAGCGCCGAAGCTAGCGCGCGCGGAATGCGGTGGCGCTCCAGCCAGTTGGAGAGCGGCGCCAGCAGGAAGGTAAACAGGATTGCCAGCGCGACCGGAACCACCACGGGCTGGGCCCACGACAGGAACCCTAGCGTCAGCGCGATGCCGACCATGATCGGCAACGCACGGTTGATGGGTTCTCGGATTTGCATCAGGGTTCCGGGGAATGCCGCCATGTGCGGCGATTCGTTATCCCCCACTGGGCGTCAACGCGATCTGCACGTCTACCTCGACTGGCCCCTGACGCCGCTCTCGCGACCGCAGATCACAGCGCCGCGAGGGCGTCCTTCGCTTCCTTGAACTTCGGATCGATCCTCAGTGCCGCCTGCAGTTCAACGCGCGCCTCCTCCTTGCGCCCGGCTTTGGCCAGGACTTGGCCCAAACGATAGCGGGCGTGTTTGGGCTCGGGGTCACCCGGCTCGCGCGCCAGCTTCAGATATGTGCGTAAAGCAGCTTCGCCTTCGCCAAGATATTGCCCGGATTCCGCGGCAATGCGGCCAATCTGGTACCACGACGTGGCCTTCTTCGGCTCGCTCACGGTCCACTGGCTGGCCATGGCGTAGGCGTCCTTCCAGCGCTTGGCCTGCTGGTATCCCATGATCAGCGACAGCTTCAGGCCCACATCGTCCGGCTTCAGCGCCTGGGCTTGCTCATAGGCTTTCAGCGCTTCGCCCGGCTTCTTCTCATGCATCGCAATGCGTCCCTGCGCCATGAGGCCGCGTGCGCGGTCGTACTTGGCAATGGCACTCGCCTGCGTACGGGCCTTGTCGACGCCGCCGCCGATCGCGCTAGGCGCCTGCAGGTAGAACTCGATCAGTGAACTACGCGCATCGATCATTGCGGGGTCCAGCTTGACCGCCTGCTCGAACGCGTCTCGCAACTTGGGCGCCATCGACAACTTCGACAGCATGCCAACTTCGCCTAAGCGGTTCCCGTAGGCATTGCCGAGCCAATAAAATGCCTGTGCGCTCCTGGCGCCTAGCGCCGTAGCTTTCTGACCCGCAGTAACGGCCTTCTCAGCCTGCCTGGCCTGCAGGCGCGCACGCACCAGCATCACCCACGCATCCGCGTCATTAGGCGTCGCTTTCGTAAGCGCCTCGGCGGCGGCCAGCGCAGCCGGATTTTTGGACTCCACCATCGCCTTCACTTCAGGAAGGGTTTTCGCAGATGCAGACA
>JBDSIA010000142.1:0-1526 GCA_039918175.1 Thermomonas sp. | reverse complement strand
CCACGATCACCGGGTGTACCGGCAGGCCATAACTCTTGGCGAATTCCCAGTCACGCTGGTCATGCGCAGGCACCGCCATCACCGCGCCGGTGCCGTAGCCCATCAGCACGAAGTTGGCGACATAGATAGGCACGTCGTCGCCAGTGATCGGGTGGATCGCCCACAGCCCGGTCGCCATACCGCGCTTTTCCTGGGTTTCGAGTTCGGCTTCGGACACGCCACCGCGCTTGAGGTCGGCCAGGAATGCGGCCAATTCTTGATTGCCTTCGGCCGCCTTCAGGGCGAGTGGATGTTCCCCCGCAATGCTGATGAAAGTGACGCCCATCAGCGTGTCCGGGCGCGTGGTGAACACGCTCAATGGAGCGCCCTCGCCGTCAACCTTGAACTGGATGTCCAGGCCTTCGCTGCGGCCGATCCAGTTGCGCTGCATGGTCTTGACCGAGTCGGGCCAGCCAGGCAGCGTGTCCAGGTCGTCCAGCAACTGCTGCGCATAGTCGGTAATGCGCAGGAACCACTGCGGGATCTCGCGCTTCTCCACCAGCGCGCCGGTGCGCCAGCCGCGGCCGTCGATCACCTGCTCGTTGGCGAGCACGGTCTGGTCGACCGGGTCCCAGTTCACCACGCTGTTCTTGCGGTAGGCCATGCCCTTTTTCAGCAGGCGCACGAACATGCGCTGCTCGTGCACGTAATAGTCCGGCCGGCAGGTCGCGAATTCGCGGGTCCAATCGATTGCGTAACCCATGGTCTTGAGCTGGCCGCGCATGTGCTCGATGTTGGCGTAGGTCCAGGTGGCCGGCGCCGTGCGGTTCTTGATCGCGGCGTTCTCGGCAGGCAGTCCGAACGCATCCCAGCCCATCGGCTGCAACACATTGTGGCCGGTCATCCGCTTGTGCCGGCTGATGACGTCGCCGATCGTGTAATTACGCACATGGCCTACGTGCAGCGCGCCGCTCGGATACGGCAGCATCGACAGGCAGTAGAACTTGGGCTTGGCACTCTCCTCGCCCACTTCGAATGCACGGGTGGTGGACCAGAACGACTGGGCGTCGGATTCGACGGTGCGTGGATCGTAGGCGGTGGCTTCAGTGGACACGGCGTGTGGCGCTAGGCGCCCATGAGACTTGGCCGGACAGCCTACCGCAGCGCAACATCCGCCGCCATCGAGGCCGCTATGATGCGCGCACCGTCCGCGGGAAATTCCTGATGCACCGACTCACCACCGCCGCATGGCTGGCGCTTGCCCGCACTTCATCTGTCGCCGCCGCGACACGCCAGATTAGTCCCGCGCCTTCGGTGGGTGAGTGAACCTGGAATGGCTGGGCGTGGTGGCCGCGACCTGCACCACGCTCGCGTTCGTCCCGCAGGCGGCGAAGACCATCCGCACCCGCGACACCAGCGGGATCTCGTTGTGGATGTACCTGGTGTTCACCGTAGGCATCGGCTTCTGGTTCGGCTACGGCTTCGTGTTGAATTCGTGGCCGATGATCGTGTCCAACGCGATTACCTTCGTGCTGTCGGCGACGATC
>JBDSIA010000141.1:0-2043 GCA_039918175.1 Thermomonas sp. | reverse complement strand
CGCGCGGACCGGGCAAGGCACGAGAGCGCTAACCTATGGCATCCAAAATCCGTTGCGACATCGTCAGCGCCGAGCAGGAGATCTTCCACGGCGAGGCGACCATGATCGTCGTCACTGGCGAGATGGGCGAGCTCGGCATCACGCCGCGCCATGCGCCGCTGATCACGCGCCTCAAGCCGGGCAAGGTCGTGGTCACCCAGCCTGACGGCGAGGTCCTGGACTTCGTGATTTCCGGCGGGATCCTAGAGGTCCAGCCGCAGGTCGTGACCGTGCTGGCCGACACTGCCATCCGCGCGCAGGACATCGACGAAGCCGCGGTGCGCGTGGCCAAGGAAGAAGCCGAGCGGATCATCGCCCACCGTGGCGAGGCGATGGAGATTGCCGAGGCGCAGCAGCGTTTGGCCGAAGTCAGCGCGCAGTTGCAGGCGCTTGAGCGCCTGCGCAAGAACCTCAAGCACTGAGTCCTCTGCACCGCTCATCGAAACACCGGCGCAAACCGGCGTTTCTGTATGTGGCAGCCCAGCCATGGATGGGTAGCCGCGAGCCGCGAAGCGGAGGCCCGCCGCGTGCAAGTTGACTATGGGGCCTTGTAGACCCAGTGCCGGGACAGCAGGAAGCCGATGCCGCCGGACAGCATGTCGATCAGCGGCTTCAGCAATTGCGCGCGCCGCAATCCAAAGTCTTCGTCAATGATGCCGACCAACCAGGTATTGAGCAGGGTCAACACCAGCCACATCAGCACGAAGCGCAAAGCCGCGCGACGACCCAAGTGGGTACCATCGCCGGCAAACGTCCATTTGCCATTGAGCCAGAATCCCAACATTGCGCCGGCGAGGCGGCCGATGACGTTGGCCGGTTCCACCGGCATCACCCATTCGCTGAGTGCGAGCATGAGGCCGTATTCAACCAGCCATTGCAGCAGTCCGATGGCGGCATAACTGCCCAAGTGGCGTCGAAAGGTCATGGTGGCGCATTGTCCGGGATGCGCCACGATTGCGCATCACCCGCGGATTGGATCAGCTGAGCGCCGGACAGGGCGAGGCCCGTGCGCTGTGGCTGGCTCAGCCGCGAGGGTTGCAGGATGACGTGACGGATGTGGTTGTCGTGCAGCAAATTTGCCCAGGCCTTGCCGCTGGCGTCCGTTTCCACGCGCGAGGCTTCGCTTTCCCAGCGTGGTGAATACCAGAGCATGTTGCGCCCCCGTGCCCCTAGTTCGGCCAGTGCCAAGCTGCTGCCCGGGAGTACCAACACGAGGCCCTCGCGGTTGCCCGGCTCGCGCAGTTGCATGGCCAGTACGCGCTCGGGGACGAAGCGTTGCAAGGCCGGTGCATCGCGCCCCAAGTCACGCACGACCTGCTTGAGTGCACCGGTGCGCAGCATCCAGCCGGCATTAGTAGCAAAGGCCAGATTCAACACGCAAAGCGCCCAGAAAGCGGCGGCACCGCGTTTCAGCGTGGGATAGGCGACCACCAGGGCCGGCAGCAGCAAGACCATTGAGGGCTGCAGGTAACGGGCATATTGCATTGGCAAAAGCGCCACCAGCACCCCGATGCTGGAGACCCCGGCCAACCCGCGAGTACGCATATCGCGCAGGGCCAGCACCCAGACCCCCAGCAGCGCGATCAGTACGAAACCGAAGCCGCCATCGAAGGATTCGAAATAGTGATGGGTATCAAAACTGATGTCCCACAACACATCGGCATCCAGCCCGCCCTGCCAACGTGGATCGTCGAAATCGCGGAATGCAAAGTACGGCGAACGGAACCAACTGTTCATCAACGGTAACAGCGGATTGCCGGTCTTCAACCACGCGGCGATGTAGCTGGATCCGCCCACCGCAACAGCCACCATCAGCGTGATTGGAAGCCATCGCCACAGCATGTCTTGCCGATGGCGCCACGCCGCCCACGCCAGCACGGGCAAAGCCACGGCCGCATGCATGGTTTTGAGCTCGCACAGGCCGCCGAACAATACCGCGCCCGCCAGCAGTTCCCGCCAACGCATGGGTGCGTCTGCTGGTGCAGGTGGACGCAGTACCAGCCA
>JBDSIA010000140.1:0-2188 GCA_039918175.1 Thermomonas sp. | reverse complement strand
CTTGGGCGCAAGCGCACTTGAGATGCATCTTCCTGCAAGAAATTTGGTCGTTGACGTGCGCGATTATCATGCGCATGATGGATGCGCATATTTTGAGGTAATATCATGCGTATCCGCGTGGAATCAGCTAGTTACAGCAAGCGCGCCGCCAACCTCAGCGTGAATGCCGAGCTGCTGGACCAGGCAAAGGCCCTGGATATCAACTTGTCTGCGACCCTGGAGCGCGCCCTTGAAACTGAAGTGCGCGTTCGCAAGCGCGATTTGTGGCTGGCGGAGAACCGCGAAGCCATTGCTGACTACAACGACTGGGTTGCGGAAAATGGCGTGTTCAGCCCGATGTTTCGGACACCCTGATGCGCCAGTTCTGCGTTTACAGGAACAGCAATACCGCCACGCGATCCGCCTATCCCCTCCTGTTGAACGTGCAGAGCGACCTGATTTCGGAAACGGGTACGCGTGTCGTGGTGCCAATGGTGCCAGTGGTATCAATGCGTCGTGGTCGGCAGCCGCCGGTGATCAAGTCCTTGGCTCCCATGATGAACGTCAATGAAAAAAAATATGTGCTGATCGTGCCGCTACTGGCGGCGGCCAGCATTTCCGACCTTGGCAAGCTTGAGGCCGACCTCTCGCACGAGCGCCCTGTCATCATGGCAGCGCTCGATCTGCTGATCTCCGGAATCTGACCTGATGGCAAAGATCATCCGCATCGCGATGGCCCAGTTCGATTTCCCGGTCGGCGACGTGACCGGCAATGCCGCCCGTATTACTGAAATGATCGACTTCGCGCGCGACCAGCACGGCGCCGACGTGGTGCTGTTCCCGGAACTGGCGCTGTCCGGTTATCCGCCGGAAGACCTGCTGTATCGACCATCGTTCCTGCAGGATTGCGAGGCTGCGCTCGTCTCCATTGCCACCCAAGTGGAGGGCATAGTCGCGGTGGTGGGTTGGCCGCAGTCGGCTGGTGCAGTGGTCTATAACGCCGCCAGCGTGCTGCGTAATGGCGGCATCGAGCAGACCTATCGCAAGCGCGAATTGCCGAATTACGCGGTGTTCGATGACCGCCGTTATTTCGATGTCGACCCGGATCGCGACGATTGCGTGTTCGAGCTTGATGGCGTGCAGGTCGGTCTGTTGATCTGCGAAGACCTGTGGTTCGCCGAACCGCTTGCAACAACCGTGGCGATGGGCGCGGAACTCGTTCTGGTGTTGAATGCCTCGCCGTTCGAACGCGACAAGCATGCCCAGCGCGATGCGCTGCTGGCACAACGCGTGGCGGAAACCGGCGTGGGGATCGCTTACCTCAACATGGTCGGCGGACAGGACGCGTTGGTGTTCGATGGCGCCAGCGTGGTGGCCGACGCCGACGGCACCTTGTCGCCGGCCGCCGCCGCGTTCACCGACCAGTGGCTGTTGGTCGAATTCGATCCGGCCATGCGCAAGTTTTCCCCGCTGCAATGGGAAGCCGATGGCGACGAAAGTCGTGATGCGCTGGCGTGGCGCGCGATGGTGCGTGGTACCCGCGACTACTGTCGCAAGAACGGCTTCGGCAAGGTGTGGCTGGGCCTGAGTGGTGGCATCGATTCGTCGGTGGTGCTGGCGATCGCGGTGGATGCGCTGGGCGCCGGGAACGTCACCGCAGTGCGGATGCCGTCGCGCTATACCGCCGGCCTGTCGAATGACCTGGCCCGGGACCAGTGCGAAGCGCTGGGGGTAAAACTCATCGCGCTGCCGATCGAAAAACCTTTCCAGGCCTATCTGGACACATTGGCGGAGACGTTCACTGGGCTTGCGGTGGATACCGCCGAGGAAAACCTGCAGTCGCGCATCCGCGGCGGACTGTTGATGGCGCTGTCCAACAAACTTGGGGGCTTGCTGCTCACGACCGGCAACAAGAGCGAGTATGCGGTTGGCTACGCCACCATCTACGGCGACATGTGCGGCGGATATGCGCCGATCAAGGACCTGTACAAGACTGAAGTGTTCGCGCTGGCGCGTTGGCGCAATACGGTCGGCGGTGCGCCAGTCATACCGCCTGCAGTCATCGATCGCCCGCCTTCGGCAGAACTGCGCGCCGACCAGAAAGACCAGGATTCGCTGCCGCCGTACGACGTGCTGGACGCGATCCTGCTGCGCCATGTCGACCAGGAGCAGTCACGCGAGGAAATCGTCGCGGCCGGCTTCGATCCGG
>JBDSIA010000139.1:0-3726 GCA_039918175.1 Thermomonas sp. | reverse complement strand
CCATTGCCGCCGCCAATCGGCACGCAAATCGTCGCGCTCACGGGGGTGCAGGCGCTGCCTGTGAATTCGGCGTCGAGGTCGATCACGGTCAGGTCCGACTGCATCGTCAACTTGTCAAACTGGGCCATTGCGGCAGGATTGTTGGACACCACAGCGGCGTCCTTGGCAACCGCGCTGCCGGCATTGGCGCGGCCAAGCGCCTTGGCGCTGTTCTCGCGAAGCTGGAAGCCGGAGGCGCTGGCCTGGCTAGCTGCCAACGTGCCAATGACGGCGAACGCCAGCGTGGTAACGCGAAAACTGCGGGAATTGGTCTTCATTGGATCGTCTCCGGGACTCTGGCTGCAGGGAGTGGATAGGGTGTTATGGGTAGGCGTCGCATGACGCATGCATTCGTCAATGGACGCGGCGCAGCGGGACTCCAGCTCTACGCGGCCATGCCCCGACATACGACGCCGTATGCAATATACCGGGTAATTTAACCTGTTGCTAACAATTCAACATGCCTCTGCTGAAGGTAGAGTTGACCCATGTTCGTGGGCATCGACAACCGCAGGAAATCCACTTTTCGCTGGGCGACACCCTTGTTGTTCGCCGCGTTATGGCTGGCCTATATCCTGAGCGCCATGCGCGCGCCGGCATTGCGTGAAGGCACCCAGCTGGACTGGGGCGTGTTGTCCGGAGGACTGGATACGCTCGAAGAATGGCGCCAAGCCATCGCCGATGGCAGCGTCTTGCGTTTGTTCTCCGCGCTGTTCCTGCATGCCGACTGGATCCACCTGCTCGGCAACCTGATATTCCTGCTGATCTTCGGCTTGCCTGCCGAACGCGTCATGGGTGGAATACGGTTCCTGGCTCTGTTCCTGATTGGCGGAGCCGCCGCCAATCTGGCTGCGGTGCTGACCATTGACACACCCGACCGGGTGATCATTGGCGCCAGCGGCGCGGTGTCGGCAGTCATCGGCGCCTATCTTGCCCTGTTCCCGGGTGCACGGCTGGGCGTGGTATTGCCGCTGGGGCTGTTCCTGGAATTCGTGCGGGTACCAGCGTCGCTGCTGATCGGGCTGTGGGCATTGCTGCAGGTCGTGTTCGCCTACAGCGGCCCGGCATTCGGCGCGGTGGCGTGGCCGGCGCATATCGCCGGCTTCCTGTTCGGCATCATGTTTGCGCTGTTGACCCGAGCGGCGATCACGCGTCGCCTGCGCCATAGACGCGGCTACTGAGCCTTCGGTTTCACCTGCGCCGGAACTACCGAGGGCTTGGCGCCTGCAAAGCCGGCCAGCCGCTTCAATTCCACCAGGGCGGCTGCAATCGGCGCTGGCCCGGGCAATACATCGCCAGCATTGTCGCCTTCGAATACCTCTGCCGCCTCGCCCGGCAGGTGGCGTGGCAACGCCGCTTCGCTGACCGGACGCGCCGCCTTGCCGCCACCTTCGGGCTTGAGGACGAGGTCGGGAATGATGCCCAGCGCCTGGATCGAGTGCCCGCTCGGCGTGTAATAGCGCGCCGTGGTGAGCTTGACTGAATCGCCATTGTCCAGCGGCAGCAAGGTCTGCACCGAACCCTTGCCGAAAGTGCGGCTGCCCACCACGGTCGCGCGCTTGTTGTCGTGCAGTGCACCCGCCAGCACCTCCGCCGCACTGGCGGAACCGGCATCGACCAGCAGCACGATCGGCGCGCCCTTCAGGCGGTCGCCGGGGGTGGCATCGAAACGGCTGTTGCCGATCGCCTCGCGGCCTCGGGTACTGACGATGCCGCCCGAATCCAGCAATTCATCGGCGATCTGCACCGCGCCCACCAGCAAGCCGCCCGGATTGCTGCGCAGGTCGATCAACAATCCACGCAATGGGCCCGGTTTTTGCAACGAGTCCAGCGCGCGCACGAAGTCTGCCGCCGTCGCCGCCTGGAAGCTGCTCAGGCGCACGTAGCCGAAGCCGGGTTCCAGCAGCCTGGAGCGCACGCTGCTGGTGCGGATGGTTTCACGCACCAGGGTGACGTCGAAAGGCTTGGGCGTGCCTTCGCGCAACACCCCGACCACGACCTTGGTGCCGGCGGCGCCACGCAACGGCGCCGAACTGTCGGCGTCGCCTGGTCCCAATGTCTTGCCATCGATTCGGAAGATCCGATCGCCGCTGCGCAGGCCGGCGCGGTCGGCCGGACTGTCGTCCAGCGGCGCGATGATCCGCAAGCCGCCTTCCGGCAACTGTTGCAGCTCCAGGCCGACGCCGTCGTAAGCGCCCCGGGTGAATTCGTCGAAGTCCTCCGCATCGGCTTTCTGCAGGTAGGCACTGTGCGGGTCCAGGTCCAACAGCAAGCCACGCACCGCCGATTGCATCAACGCATGGTCGTCGACCGGATCGACGTAGGCCTGTTTGATCGCGTTGTAGACCATCACGTAACGGCGGATCTCGTCCAGTGGCACCTTGGCGGCATCGGCGCGCACTGCATCAGGGTCGTCACTGGCGACGATTTCATCGGACTTTTGCGGCGCGTCCGGCACCGCGGCCTGCGCCCGCAGGCGTAATGGCGTGGCGCATAGCGCGACGGTAATCAACAGGAAACAAAAGCGGGTCCGCATGATTCGCTCCACTGGTTTATCGTTTTTCGGTGCATTCGAGTGTTCGACCGGTTGCCGGAAACGGGGTTCCGCGCATCGGCAGGATTGTTGGGCATGATGCATGCACGCATGTGGCAAGGCCTGCCTGGACATTACTGGCGTTGCAACCAACTACGCGGGTCCACCGGATTGCCATTGCGCCGCAGCTCGAAGTAGAGCGCCGGCTGCTCCTGGCCACCGGACTTGCCGACGCTGGCCACCGCATCGCCACGCTTGACCGTGTCACCGGCGTCGCGCAGCAGGCCATCGTTGTGCGCGTACAGGCTCATGTACCCATTGCCGTGATCGATGATCAGGATCATGCCGTACCCGGTCATCCAGTCGGCGAATACCACCTGGCCATCGGCCACTGCCTTGACCGAGGTTCCGGCCGGCGCCGCCACCAGTACGCCATCACTGCGACGACCGTCCGGCAACTTGCCGCCATAGGTCGCAAGCAGGTTACCCGTCACCGGCCAGCCCAACCCGCCAACGCGCAACGCAGGAGCGCTGGCAACCGCTCTTGCAGGGGCCGTCGTGCGTCGGTTGCCGGCTGCCGCCCGCCGCGTAGCTTCTGCCTTGGCCTCGCGCGCGGCCCGCGCCGCTGCCGCGCGCAATTGGGCCAGAAGATTCTGCAAAGCCTTGGCGTCGCGCCCCAACGCGCGCTCGCGTCCGGCGCGATCCTTGTATTGCTGGTCGATCCCGGCCAGCACGCCGGCCCGCTGCTTGCGCGCCTGTTCCAGTTCGCCCAGCTTCACTTGCTGCTGCGTGCGGTCGCGATCCAGCGCGACCTGACGGTCGGTGATTTCCTGTTCCAGCGCTTCAATGCGTTGCAGTTCCGCGGTCAGTGCATGGATGCGCTGGATTTGCCCACGCTGGAGATAACCCTGATAGGTCAAGGCGCGTTCGGCATCGGCGATGCGATCCTGCGCAAGCATCGCCTTCAACGGCGCTTCCGCGCCCGCGATCTGCGCAGCGCGCAGCAGTCGGGTCAGTTCCTGGCGTTTTGCGTCGATATCCGTGATGCGGCCAGCGCGCTTGGCTTGCAACTGTTTCAGTGTCGTGCGGTCGCGCTGGAAGCGAACGTCGACCTCGCGCAAGGCCCGCTGCACGCCTCCCACCTGCTCATCGGC
>JBDSIA010000138.1:0-4726 GCA_039918175.1 Thermomonas sp. | reverse complement strand
TCGCGCACCCACTGCGCGATGCGCTCGATCGCGTAACGCGCTTCATCGATTTCGTTGTAGGCCGCATACAAGTCAATCGATTCGCCTTCGCTGGCATCGGTCCACAACTGCTTGCCGAGGCGGTCTTCATTGTGCGAAATGACCGCATTGGCGGCGTTGAGGATATTTGCCGTGGAGCGGTAGTTCTGCTCCAGCTTGAGTGTCACCGCGCCACTGCCGTCGTCGGATTTGAAGTCGCGCAGGAAACGCTGCACGTTCTCGACCTTGGCGCCGCGCCAGCCGTAGATGGCTTGGTCGTCGTCTCCGACCACGAAGACTTGTCCCGCGTGACCGGCTAGCAGGCGTACGAAGCCGTACTGGATCGCATTGGTATCCTGGAATTCATCGACCAGCAACTGGCCGAAGCGGTGGCGGTAGTGCGCAAGGAGTGCCGGCGTGTCACGCAGCACTTCATGCGCACGCAGTAACAGCTCGGCGAAATCCACCAGACCCGAACGTTCGCAGCGCAGCTGGTATTCGGTATAGGCGCGCAGCATGACGCCATTGAATTCATCACCTTCGGGCTGGATGTGCTGCGGCCTGCGGCCTTCGTCCTTCTGCGCGTTGATCCACCACGCGATCTGACGCGGCGGGAAGCGGGCCTCGTCGATGTCCAGCTGCTTCACCACGCGCTTGATCAGCCGCAGCTGGTCGTCACTGTCGATCACCTGGAAACTTTCCGGCAGCTTGGCGTCCTGCCAGTGCAGGCGCAGCAAGCGATGCGCGATGCCGTGGAAGGTGCCGATCCACATGCCACGCGGTTCACCGCCCATTTGCGCAGCGATACGCGCGCGCATCTCGCCTGCGGCCTTGTTGGTGAAGGTGACCGCCAGAATGCCGTGCATCGGCACGCCGAACACCTCGTGCAGCCAAGCAATACGGTGGGTGAGTACGCGCGTTTTGCCGGATCCAGCACCGGCCAGCACAAGGTAATGGCCGGGCGCAGCAGACACGGCCTCGCGCTGGGCCGGGTTCAGCCCATCGAGCAGGTGGGAAACATCCATGGCGTCATTCTACCGGCGCGCACCAAGCTTGGCCCCGGAAAGGGGAGGTAGTGCCCGGTCAGCGCGCGTGCTGCTCGCGCTTGCTGCTGCTGCCGGTCATCACCTTGTCGGTCCACGCGATGCCGAGCGCCGACACGATAAATATCGTGTGGATGATTGTCTGCCACATCACGCCTGCAGATGTCACCTTGGAACAGGTACTACCGATGTAACTGGCTGCGAGCGCGCTCTGCGCCGAAGCGAACGCGCCCGGCGTGCCGCACAAGGGCATACCGCCCAGAGTGCCGGCCTCGATGAATGTCTTCAGCAGGTGGATCGAGGAGATACCGATGATCGCCATCGCCAGCTTGACCTTGAGCACGCTGGCATTGACGTGGCTCAGCCATTCCGGTTGGTCGGGATGGCGGTCCAGGCGCATCCGTGAGACGAAGGTCTCGTAGCCGCCAACAATCACCATCATCAGCAGGTTGGAGATCATCACCACGTCGATCAGGCCCAACACCAGCAGCATGATGTCCTGCTCGCCCAAGCTGGTGGCGCCGTGCACCAAGTGCCACAACTCCTTCAAGAACAGGATCACGTACACGCCCTGTGCCACGATCAGGCCCAGGTACAGCGGCAGTTGCAGCCAGCGCGAAGCGAAGATCAGGCGCGGCAATGGGTCAAGCGGCTTGCTACTGCCGTGGTCAGTCATGCGTGGGGTGTCCGGGATGAAAAAGCCCGCGCAGCGTAACGGCCGCGACCTTCGCTGCCAAGCCGGCAAGGGTCAGCCAAGGTGCGGCAGCGACGCTTCGTCACCCCCGCCTTGGGTCTGGCTCACATCTGCGGCTTCAGTTCGAACTGCGCCGGTGGCGTCGCCCCCAGCAGGTTGCTGACAAAATAGTCCCAGCGCCGGCGGGTCACGTATGAGCTGTCCATGCCGTATCCGTGGCGCGCATTGGGCAGCAGCAGCAGGTCGAAGTCCTTGTTCGCCTTCACCAGTGCGTCGACCACCATCAAGGTGTTCTGCGGCGGCACGTTGTCATCCATCAAACCATGCAGCAGGAACAGCTTGCCCTTCAGGTTCTTGGCGCGTGTCGCATTGTCCTGGCCGGTGTAGTTGCTGGTGCCATCGGCCTTGCTGGACATCAGCCCGTGATAGCGCTCACCCCAGTCATCCTCATAGCTGAGGTTGTCGTGGTTGCCGGACTCGGAGATGCCGACCTTGAAGAAATCTGGGTAAGTGAACATAGCGGTCGAGGTCGCATTGCCGCCGCCGGAATGGCCCCAGATGCCGACTCGGTCGAGGTCGATCCATGGATACTTCGCGCCCAGTTGTTTCAGCGCGGTGACCTGGTCCGGCAGAGTGTTGTCGACCATGTCGCCGTACCACGCGTCCTGGAAGGCCTTGCTGCGCAGCGGCGTGCCCATGCCGTCGATGGCAACGACTATGAAACCAAGTTCGGCCAGCGCCTGGTTGTCCCCATGCGCGGGCGCGAAGCTGCGCGAACGGATCGAGCCGACCTGCGGACCCGGATAGACGTAGTCGATGATCGGGTACTTCTTGTTCGGATCGAAATTGGACGGCTTGAACATCTGCCCATAGATATCGGTCTTGCCATCGCGCGCCTTGACCGTGAAAGACTCCGGTGCCACCCACCCTGCTGCCTTCAGGCGTGACAGGTCGGCGCGCGCGATCTCGGCCACCTGCTTGCCATTGCCGTCGCGCAGCACCGCGACCGGGGCGGTGCCTATCGTCGAATACACGTCGACGAAATACTTGCCATCGTCGGACGGGTTGATCAGGTGGTTGGCGTTTTCAGGGGTCAGCAGGCTGACGTCGCCGCCATCCATGCCGACCTTGTAGTAACGGACGAAGTACGGGTCGCCGGCCTCGCGACCCACGCCGCGGAACCACACGCTGCGGCTGGACGGGTCCACATGCGCGACCTGGGTGAGATTCCAGTCGCCACTGGTGAGCTGGCGCTTGAGCTTGCCGCTGGTCAGGTCGTGCAGGTACAGGTGGCCCCAATCGGACTTCTGGCTGAACCAGAGGAACTCGTTGCTCTCCGGCAGGTAGCGCCAGTTCACCGAATCCAGCGCGGGTGCGCTCTGGTACTGGGTGGCCACGGTCTCCGTGTACACATCCCGGACCGCGCCGGTCTGCGCGTCCGCCACGCGCAGGGTCGCGGATTTGTGGCCTCGGTCGGTGCTGACGAATGCCAAGGTCTGGCCATCCTTCGCCCACTGCACGTCTTCCCAGCCGTTGCTGCAGGCAATGTCGTCGGCGCAGGTGGAACGATGCTGGTCCGGCGCCATCTGCAGGCGCACCACGCGTGGTATTGCTCCGGACAAGTCGATGATCACCCGCTCGATCATGGTGATGTCCTTGTCGCCCACGAACGGGTACTTCCACTGCTGGACCTTGGGCGCGCCGACATTGGTGCCGACCAGGGTCATCGTGCTGGTCTTGCGCTGGTCCTGCTGGAAGGTGGCGATCTTGTTGCCATCCGGCGACCACAGCAGGATCGCTTGGTCATCGTGGACCCATCCTGCGTTGTTGGTGGCGTAGCCGTAATCGGGCGTGGCGTCCAAGGTCAGCTGGGTTTCCTTGCCGCTGGCGAGGTCGCGCAGCCACAGGTTGCCATTGCGGATAAAGGCTTCGCGCTTGCCGTCTGGGGAGGCGGCGCCCGGCTCTTCGCCGGTCTTGGTATCGGCCTTGGCAACCGGCATGCAGGTATTGGCTTGGCAACGGTAGTCGCCATTGCGGGTACTCACGATCAAGTCCGCACCATCGGCCTTGAGATCGGACACCGGCAGCTTGCCGGCATCGACCAGCTTGCCCTTCAGCTTGCCCTTGCTGTTTGCCTGATTGATAGCATCGGCCAGCGCCTGCGCGTTGAACGCCGGCGTGGTCTTGCCGGTGGCTGGATCCAGACGTTCGAAACGCGACTTGCCACCGTCGCTGCGCTGCCAGGTGACGCTGCCGTCGTTTAGCCAACGCACCGCGCTGACACTGCCATCCACCAGCGGCATGGTGCGGTCGCCGAGCATGCTGGCCGCGCGCTGGTAGTCCGCGGTGGTCACCTGCTGCGCGTGTGCGGTTCCCATGCCGGTCATAAGCAGCGCCGCCAGCAGGAAGTGGACGTGCCTGACATTATCGTGCCCCATTGTGTCCTCGCTTGATTCGGCTTCGCGCTCATCGCGCCAATCTCCGATCCTACCCCGGGCGCTGCGGGGCGGCCCGTGCCGAAGGTGGGTCCGGGCATGCTGGCTGGAGCGCGCCGGTATACTGCCGGGTCCGAGATGGAGTCGCGCGTGCCCCCTGCAGCAAGACCTACCGCCATGCCGCCGTTGGCGATCCGGGCATTCACTGCAACCACGGCCACCGGCCATGGTCGTGCCGCGCTGGCGAGCGCGCTTCGCGATGCCCGCAGCGGCCTGCGCCAGAACGATTTTGGCGACGCCGGCCTGGACACTTGGATCGGCCGGGTCGATGGGCTGGAAGTCAGCCCGCTGCCGGCTGCCTTGGCCGATTGGGAGTGCCGCAATAATCGCCTGGCATGGCTGGCGTTGCAGCATGACGGGGTGCTGGATACGGCCATGGCGATGCGTGCGAAGCACGGCGCGGAGCGCGTCGCGATCGTGATCGGCACTTCCACGTCGAGCATAGGCGCGACCGAGGAGGCCTATGTCCGCTTGGC
>JBDSIA010000137.1:0-9600 GCA_039918175.1 Thermomonas sp. | reverse complement strand
TCGTGCAGGCGCGCGGCGCGGCGCAGCATCTGGCGGTCGTCGGCATCCAGCGCCCATGATTTCGCCACCTGGTCGAACAGCTGCAGCGCGGTCGCTTCCACCTGTGCCGCTTGCGCGGGGTCGATGCCGTAGCGATGTTCCAGCGCCGCCACCGAGGTATTACGCGGATCGTCGGCGCCGCCGCGACCGAGCATGTCGTACAGCACGCCTTCGCGCAGTGCGGCCTTGCTCACCGCCATCCGCTGCAGCTCCAGCGCGTTGAACACCGCCTCCAGGATCAGGATGCCGCCGGGAATGACCGGACGCCGCTCGGCAGACAGGCCAGGCAGGTCTATGTCGTCGATGTGCTGCGCCTGCAGCAGGCGTTCGCGCACCTGCGGCAAGGCTTCGGCGGTGATCGCGCCCTTGGTCAACTTCATCTCAGCGCAAATGGCACCAATGGCCTTGTTGGTCCCGGATGCGCCGATCGCTTCGTCCCAACCCAGGCTGCGATAGGTCGCGGCGAACTGCTGGAACTCGGCGGTGACTTCGATCAGTGCGTCTTTCCAGCGCTTGCGCGACAGCTTGCCGTTGCCGAAAAAGCGCCGCGTGCTGGCCACGCAGCCGACCTGCAGGCTTTCGCGCTCCAGTGCATGCATACCCCTGCCGATGATGCACTCGGTGGAGCCGCCGCCGATGTCGATCACCAGCCGCAATTGACCCTCCTTGGGCGGTTGTGCGTGGGCCACGCCGAGGTACACCAGGCGCGCTTCTTCGCGGCCCGACACCACTTCGATGGCGTGGCCGAGTGCCTGTTCCGCCGGCAACAGGAAGCTGGACGGGGCGCGCAGCTGGCGCACCGTATTGGTCGCCACCACGCGGATGCGATGCGCGGGAATGTCCTGCACGCGCTCGCCAAATCGCGACAGGCAGGCCAGCGCGCGCGCCAGCACGTCGGGCTTGAGCTCCCCGGAGCCATCTAGGCCCTCGGCCAGGCGCACGCTTTCGCGCAGGCGATCAACCACCCGCAGCTGCCCCAGCACCATTTGTGCCACCACCATGTGGAAGCTGTTGGAACCCAGGTCGAGCGCGGCCAGCATCTCGCCATCCTGCAAGGGCGCTGGACGCGCGATGCGCGAAGTGATCGAGCGGCGTGGTGCGCTTCTCATGTCACGTGCGGAGTGCGTGTCGTCATGTGCGGATTATCGCCTGCACTCACAGATACAGGCCATCGAGCAATGACAGTTGCGCGGCAAATGGCGCTTCGCCGGGTTGGGGTTCGAGCTTGCGGTACTTGCCATCGGGCTGCAGTTCCCAGGCATTCTGGTTGTCATCAAGATAGTTCAGCAGGCCTTCGCGATGCACGCGCTCGAAGGCGACCGGATCCAGGATCGGGAATGCGGTTTCGACCCGGCGCAGCAGGTTGCGCTCCAGCCAGTCAGCGGACGAGCAGAACAGGTCGGGCACGCCATCGTTGGCGAACCACCAGACCCGGTGGTGTTCAAGAAAGCGGCCGACGATGGACAGCACCCGGATGTTGTCGGACACCCCGGCGACGCCAGGGCGCAGCGTGCACGCACCGCGCACCACCAGGTCGACCTGCACCCCGGCCTGCGAGGCTTGGTAAAGCGCGTCGATCACTTGGGTTTCGTTCAAGGCATTCATCTTCGCCACGATGCGCGCCGGCTTGCCGGCACGGGCGTGCTCGGCCTCGCGCGCGATGCGCTCAAGCACGCCACTGTGCAGGGTGAACGGCGCTTGCAGCAGGCGACTCAGGGTCAGCGGCGCTGCCAGCCCGGACAATTGCTGGAAGATCAAGTGGACGTCGTTGCCGATCTCGGGATTGGCCGTCATCAGGCTGAAGTCGGTGTACAGGCGCGCGGTGCCGCTGTGGTAATTACCGGTGCCCAGGTGCACATAGCGGTTCAGCGCCGGGCCTTCGCGGCGCACGATCAGCAACATCTTGGCATGGGTCTTGTAGCCCACCACGCCATAGACCACCTGCACGCCGGCGTCCTGCAGGCGGTCGGCCAAGCCGAGGTTGGCTTCCTCGTCGAAACGGGCGCGCAACTCGACCACCACGGTCACGTCCTTGCCATTCCGTGCGGCCTGGATGAGGTGTTCGACAATCGACGAATCGCGACCGGTGCGGTACAGCGTTTGCTTGATCGCCAGCACGTTCGGGTCTTCGGCGGCCTGGCGGATCAGTTCCAGTACCGGCGCGAACGCATCGTAGGGATGGTGCAGCAATATGTCGCCCTGGCTGATCTGCTCGAACATCGCGTCCGCGTCACGCAGCAGGCGTGGCAGGAACGGACGGAACTTGAGATCCGGTCGTTGCACGCGGTCGTACACCTGGGTGACCCGGTTGAGGTTGACCGGGCCATCGATCTTGTACACCGCGTTCGCCGGCAGGTCGAAATTGGCCAGCAGCATCTTCACCACGGCGGGGGGGCATTCCTCGGCGATCTCCAGTCGCACCGCGCGCAGGTAGCCACGGCCGACCAGCTCATCGCGTACGGCCAAGGCCAGGTTGTCGACTTCGTCCTCGTCCACGATGAGTTCCGAATTGCGTGTCACCCGGAACTGATAGGCGCCATTGACCTGCATGCCCGGGAAGAGTTCGTGCACGAATGCCGACAGCACCGCGCTCAGGAACACGAAGTCATGCTGCGCGTCGCCGTCCCCGTCGGCATCCGGCAGGCGGATGATCCGTGGCAGCGAACGCGGCGCGCGCACGACCGCCATGTGCCCTTCACGGCCAAACGCATCACGGCCCTCCAGCAACACCACCACGTTCAGCGACTTGTTGAGAATCTTCGGGAACGGATGCGCCGTGTCCAGGCCCAGTGGTGACAGCACGGGCATGATCTCGTTGCGGAAATGCTCGCGCAGCCATTGGGTCTGCTCGGGGGTCCACTGCGAGCCTTGCAGCAGGCGGATGCCCTGTTCGTCCAGCGCAGGCCGCAGTTGTTCGTCGAAGCAGCGGTATTGCGCAGCCACCAGTTCGGCGGCGCGGTCGTGGATGCGATTGAGCAGGGTGGCTGGCGCCAGGCCATCGGCGGCCAGCGGTCCGCCGAATTCCATCGCGTGACGCACCGATCCGCCGCGGATTTCAAAAAACTCATCCAGGTTCGTGCAGGAAATGCACAGGAAGCGCAGCCGTTCCAGCAATGGCACCGCGGGATCTTGCGCCTGGGCGAGCACCCGGAAGTTGAAGTCGAGCTGCGACAGTTCGCGATTGAAGTACAGCGAAGCATCGTGCGTGGGCGATAACGGCTGATGGAAGTTCATGGCGGGGTGTTCATGGGGTGTGGTCAGGGTAATGGCTGGCGTCTCGCGGATGCACGCGCTCGGGGCCGAAGTGGCAACTGAAGGTGCTGCCATGGCCGACCTGACTGGCAACCTCGAGCCGGGCACCGTGCAGCCCCAGGACATGCTTGGCGATAGCCAGGCCCAGGCCAGTGCCACCGGATTCGCGCGAGCGACTGGTGGAGACCCGGTAAAAACGCTCGGTGATGCGCGGCAGGTGCGCCTCCGGAATGCCGTAGCCGCTGTCGCGTACCGAAAGCGCCGCGCCACCGCCTGCCTCCATCGTGAAATCAATCGCGATTTGGCCGCCGGCAGGGGTGTAGCGCACCGCGTTGCTCACCAGGTTGGAGAATGCACTGTGCAGTTCCTGGTTGGAGCCCCACAGATCCATGCTGGCATTGTCGTTCACGCTGATCCGGTGCAGGCCATGGCTCAGCGCCTCGGCTTCGCGGCGCAAGGTCGCGAGCATCGGCGCCATCGCAACGTGGTCCTCCGGCAAGGTGTCGCGCGCTTCCAGGCGAGACAACGCCAGCAGGTCCTCCACCAGTTGGGTCATGCGCTCCGATTGCCGCTGCATTTCCGCAAGCATCGGCGCCCACTCGGGCTGCTCTGCCGGGTCGAGCATCTCCAGGTAGCCATGCACCACGGTCAGTGGCGTGCGCAGTTCGTGCGAGACATTGGCCACGAAGTCCCGGCGCATCTGTTCCAGCCGCATCAGTTTGGTCACGTCACGCGCCACCAGCAACCACAGTTCATCCGAATACGGGATCAAGCGCAGGCTCAGGCGCCGCGCGGGATCCGCGGGCGAGGGTACGTCCATCATCGGTTCGGCGTTGCGTCCGGCGGCCAGCCACGAGGCCATCGGCAAGGGTTGCAACGCGCCCACCACGGATGTCTCGATGTGATGCGGATGGCGAAGGCCCAGCAAAGGCGTGGCGGCCTGGTTGAACCACAGCACGCGCTGGCGGTTGCGTTCGATCACCACCACTGCGTCCGGCAATGCAGCGGCGGCGGCGCGATAGGCGCGCAGCATTGCCAGCAACCTGCGCTTGCGCGCGCGCATGTCCGATTGTCCGCGCAGCAGCAAACGGTCGAGTTCGTTCCAGACCCCGACGCCCGACGAAGCGCGTGAACGCTGGCGGGCGGTCAGCCGCATCAGCACGCCATGCAGCTTCCAGTAATGCCAGGCCACCACGCCCAGCGCGGCGACGGTCACTGACGGCCATGGCCGTCCGATCCACCAGCCGATCCCCAGACCCACCAGCAACACCAGTGCGAGTTGGGCCAGCGTGCGGAACCATGCGGCGCGGGCGTCAGATGTCATGCGGCGGCGGTCATGCCGCTGCAGAGAAGCGATAGCCCGCGCCCCGCACGGTCTGCACCATCGGATCCAGCCGATGCGGTTCCAGGGTCTTGCGCAGGCGGCGGATGTGCACGTCCACTGTGCGTTCCTCCACGTACACACTGCCGCCCCACACATGGTCGAGCAACTGCGAGCGGCTGTACACGCGCTCGGGGTGGGTCATGAAGAAATGCAGCAGGCGATATTCGGTGGGGCCGATCTGCACAGGCGCGGGTTCCCCCTGGGTCTCGGCGTCGGGCATGGCGAACACGCGATGCGCGGCGCCATCGATGCGCAACCCGCCGACCTGCACACTGCCATCTTCGTCGTCGTCGCGGGATCGGCGCATCACCGCGCGGATGCGGGCCAGCAATTCGCGTGCGGAGAACGGCTTGACCACGTAATCATCCACGCCGGCTTCCAGGCCGCCGACGCGGTCGTTTTCCTCGCCGCGCGCGGTCAACATGATGATCGGGATGTCGCGCGTGAGCGCTTCGCGCCGCCAGCGCCGGGCCAGTTCCAGCCCGCTGGTGCCCGGCAACATCCAGTCCAGCAGGATCAGGTCGGGGATGCGTTCGGCAATCGCCGCCTGCGCTTCGCGTGCGTCGCCGGCATGCGCGGGATCGAAATCGCCCTTGCGCAAGGCATAGGCGACCATGTCGCGGATGGCGGGCTCGTCATCGACGATCAGGATGCGTTTTTGCATGTCAGGCAACACTTTGCGCCGCAGTCGCGGCCCTCCCGGCATTACACGACGGTTTCATGACGCAATTGTGACGTTGTCACCAAGCCGTTGCACGCGGCTCGACGCTGACCCCGAATTGCAACGTGCGGCCGGATTCCAGCTTGCGCGTCGCGGCCTCATCGCGGATGCCCTGGCGCCGCAGCTCAAGCACGGTCGGGGTGATTGCGGCGATGCGGGCCTCGATCCGGCTGCGGGCGTAATAATCCAGCGTGCTGCGCTTCTTGAGGTTGTTGAGCTGCACCAGCGCCTGTTCCGGACGGCCGTTCAGATACGCGGCCTCGGCATAAGCCTCGCCGGCACGGACATCGTCACCCGCGATTTCGTTGGCGCGTGCGTAAGCCTGCTGGAACAACAGGTCGTCCGCGCCGGTGCCCAGCAAGGGGCGCAGCGCGGCCACAGCGCGCGCGCCAGCAGCCGGGGTATTGCGTTCGGCCAGTACCTGCGCGTAGCTCAGCACCAGCGCCCGATGTGTAGGTCTGCGGGCAAGCAAGGCTTCGAAACGGCGATCGGTCTCGGCGACTCGGCCGACCCTGGCTTCGACCATGGCCAGGCTGATCTGCAACCACAGGCTGTCCGGATGCGCAGCCTGCAGGGCGGCGATGTCCTTGAATGCGTCGACATCATGCCCCGCCTGCTGCTGGGCGACGGCCAAGCCATAGCGCTGGGAATCGTCCAGTGGCTGGTGTGCCTGCATCTGCTGGTATTCGAGGATCGCCTGCGCAGGCGTGTTGGCGCTGAGCGCGCGCAGGCGCTCGCGCGCCCAGCCGAAGTCGCCGGTATCGCCGCGGGCACGGGCACCGGAGGTGGCGATCTGCATTCCCGCTGGCAGCAGCGGGTTGCTGGCCACGCGCATGGTCGCGGTGGGCGCCGCCTTTTCCAGGGATGCCGCGCGTTCGCGGGCCTCGCTGATCCGGGTCAGGGTAATCGGGTGGGTCTGCAGGTAGCCCGGCGTCCGGCTGCGCTCATCGCCCTGGTTGACGCGCACCACCGACTGCAGTTTTTCGAAGAAATCGGCCATGCCTTCGGGGTCGTAGCCACCGCGGGCCATCGCGCGGATGCCGATGCGGTCGGCTTCGGCTTCATTATCGCGGGTGTAGTCGATTTGCCGTTGTTGCAGCAGCCCCATGCCCCCCAGCACTGCGGCCTGGGTCGCATTGCCGCTGGAGGTGCCACCGGACTGTTGCGCCGCGATGATCGCGCCGAGCATCGCCAGCATGATCGGGATGCTGTCGCGCTGGGCGCGTTCGGCCCCGCGCAACACATGTTGTTGGGTGACATGCGCCACCTCGTGCGAGAGCACGCCGGCAATCTCGTCCTCGCGGTCGGCGGCCAGCACCAGACCTGCATTCATCGCGACATAGCCGCCGAGGGTGGCGAAAGCATTGATCTGGCGATCGCGTAGCATGAAAAAGGTGAAGTGCTGCTGTGGCTTGTCGCTGGACCCGCCCAGCCGTTGCCCGACTTCGTCCAGCCAGCCGCCCAGCAACGGGTCGTCAAGCACGTAGCCTTCGTGACGCAGCTGGGCCAGGGTCATCGCGCCGTATTCGGCCTGCTTGGCCGGCGACAACACATTGCCGGCCGAAGATCCGATGTCCGGCAGTTTGGACTCCTGCGCCGTAGCGGCGCAGGCCAAGGTGAGCGCACCAGCAAGGGCTGCGGCCAGGATCGACGGGGATTGGGACACTCGAATCTCCATGCGTTCAGGATGGGGCCGGCTGGGCGCCGAGGCGTGAACCGGGGTTGAAGCTGTTGCCGAAAGCAGGGTACGGCTGGAAATCCGGGCCCGCCGCCTGCATATTCGACCGCGACGGTTTGACCAGAGCCGGCCCGCATCGTTCCATTCGCATGTTCCCACGATCAATGTCCCTGGAGATTCACTTGAGCTACGTCGCATGCCCCGCCATCACCATTTACAGCAGCGCGATCTGTCCCTATTGCGTGATGGCGAAGAATTTCCTGCGCAGCAAGGGCCTGGCCTGGACCGAAATCCGCATCGACATGGATGCGCAAGAGCGCCAGCGCATGATGGCCCGCACACGGCGTACCAGCGTGCCGCAGATCTTCATCGGCGACACCCATGTCGGCGGCTACGACGATTTGATGGCGCTGCAGCGGGCGGGGAAGTTGGAGACGCTACTGACCGCTGAAGCGGCTGCGCCGGACCCGTACGAACCCGGCTGAATTGCCCCGCATGGCATAATCACGGGCTAACTTCCCGCGTTGCCGCGCAGCTGTTAATTTCCTGTCGCGCGCGCAACGCCAGCCAGGAACACACCCCTTATGACCACGACGATCACCGTCATCCGCGGCGATGGCATCGGCCCGGAAATCATGGACGCCACCCTGCACGTGCTGGACGCGATGCAGCTCGGCCTGACTTACGAATTCGCAGACGCCGGCCTGGTCGCGCTCGAAAAACACGGCCAACTGATCCCCGTCGCGACCATGGAATCGATCACAAGGAACCGCATCGCATTGAAGTCGCCGCTGACCACGCCGGTCGGTGGCGGGTTTTCGTCGATCAACGTGGAACTGCGGCGTCGCTTCGACCTGTACGCCAATGTGCGCCCGGCCAAGTCGTTTCCGAATACCAAGTCGCGCTTTCCTCCGGGCGTGGATCTGGTCACCGTGCGCGAGAACACCGAAGGCGCCTACACCGCGGAAGGCCAGGAGACCTCGGCCGATGGCGAGACCGCGACTTCGATTATTCGTACGACCCGAAAGGGCTCGGAGCGCATCGTCCGCTACGCCTTTGACCTGGCCCGCCGCACCGGCCGTAAGAAGGTCACCGTGGTGCACAAGGCCAACATCATGAAGTCGACCTCTGGCCTGTTCCTGAAAACCGCGCGTGAAGTGGCCCAGCTCTATCCGGACATCGAATGCAACGAGATGATCGTGGACAACACCTGCATGCAGCTGGTGATGCGTCCCGAGCAGTTCGACGTGATCGTGACCACCAACCTGTTCGGCGACATCATTTCCGACCTCTGCGCTGGCCTGGTGGGCGGGCTTGGGCTGGCTCCTGGCGCGAACATCGGCGCCGATGCGGCGATCTTCGAAGCCGTGCATGGCTCGGCGCCGGACATCGCCGGCAAGGGCATCGCCAATCCGTGCGCGCTGCTGCTGGGCGCCGCGCAGATGCTGGATCACCTGGGGCTGCCCGAGCAGGCCGAGCGCCTGCGCGCAGCGATCATCGCCACCCTCGAAGCCAAGGATGGCCTGACCCCGGATCTGGGCGGGCAGGGCAACACGATGGGCTTTGCCAAGGCGATTGCCGGCAGGCTTTGATCGCAAGCGGCCGCTTTGTATCGCAGACACGAAAAAAGGGCGCCAGCGGCGCCCTTTTTCGTTGCAACGGCTGTTCGATTAATTGCGCGATTGCAGCTTCGACAACAGGCGCAGCAGTTCGAGATACAACCAGACCAGCGTGACCATGAGCCCGAAAGCGCCGTACCACTCCATGTACTTCGGCGCACCGACTTCGACGCCTTTTTCGATGAAATCGAAATCGAGGACCAGGTTCAGTGATGCGATCACCACCACCACCAGGCTGAAGCCGATGCCGATCAGGCCGGATTCGTGGATGAAAGGGATGTTGATACCGAACAGCCCCAGCACAATCGTGGCCAGATAAATCAACGCCACGCCGCCGGTCGCCGCCACCACGCCCAGCTTGAAGTTCTCGGTGGCCTTGATCAAGCCGGAACGGTAAGCGAACAGCAGCGCAAACATGATGCCGAAGGTCAGCATCACCGCCTGCATCACGATGCCCTGGAACTGGGCGTTATAGATCGCCGAGATCGCGCCGAGGAAAAAGCCTTCGACCACCGCGTACAGAGGTGCGGTGACGGGTGACCATGTTTTCTTGAAGACCGTGATCAGCGCCAGCACCAAACCGCCGATGGCGCCACCCCACAGGTAGACGCCAGCGCCTGCGGCAATTTCCCCGGACGGCGTTATGGTCTGCGACCAGGCAAAGGTTGCGGTGATAACCGTCAGCAGCAATAAGATGCCGGTCTTGTTCACCGTTCCATTGAGAGTCATTGCCCCGGAATCGTTGCGCACGACCGTGCCAGTGCCGAGGTCGAGGAACGTGCTTTCCTTAAGTGCGGGATTGCCGCTGCGCATGATGGATCTTTCCTCTGCTTGATCCGGCCAGATGCCGTATGTCGAGCATAGCGCAACTTGCATAAACAGCAGCCTGAATGGCTGGTGCGAAAGG
>JBDSIA010000136.1:0-2141 GCA_039918175.1 Thermomonas sp. | reverse complement strand
AGCGCCTGCGCAGCGAAGCCCGCAAGTCGACGCCGGTTTTGATGCTGACTGCCCGCGATACGCTGGACGAAAAGCTCACCGGGCTGTCGTCCGGTGCCGACGACTACCTGACCAAACCCTTCGCGATCCAGGAACTCGAGGCGCGCTTGCGTGCGCTGATCCGCCGCGAGCGCCGCCAGGTTGGATCCGAGGTATTGAAGGTCGCCGACCTGGTGCTTGATCCGGCCTCGCTGCGTGCGACCCGGGCTGGCAGCGAGTTGCAGCTCTCGCCGATTGGCTTGCGCCTGCTCACGATCCTGATGCGCGAATCACCGCGGGTGGTGAGCCGGCAGGAAATCGAACGCGAAATCTGGGGCAATGGCTTGCCGGATTCGGACACGTTGCGCAGCCACTTGTACAACCTGCGCAAGGTGATCGACAAGCCATTCGAGAATGCGCTGCTGCATACGGTGCAAAGCGCCGGCTACCGCATCGCCGATATCTCGGGGCAGCTCGGCTGAGGCCGTAGAGGATTCCGGCGTGTTGGCGAACAGGCGCAACATCCGCATCGTGTTCCTGCTGCAACTGGCGATTCTTAGCTTGTTGGGCGCGCTCGGGATGCTGGTCATTGCTGCTACCAATCGCGAGCTGCCTCTCTCGATGGTGACCCTTGGGGCTCTGGCAATGGGATTGCTGGTGGCGGTGACATGGATGACGTACCGCGCCACCCGCCGGGTGATGGCGCCATTGGACTGGCTGCTTCGCGAGGTTTCGCGCTGGAACCCGCTGCGACCTGACACGCGCGCATTGTCGCCTGACCGCATCCCTGCTGACATCCAGGGCGATACCCGCAAGATGGCGATTGCAATGCATGACCTCGGCGAGCGGGTCAATGCCTTCATATCCCGCGAGCGCGATTTCACCCGCGATGCCAGTCATGAGCTGCGCACGCCATTGACCGTGATCCGGGTCGCCAGCGACCTGATCAGTCAGGACGAGGGCTTGTCAACGCTGTCGAGGCGTTCGCTGGCACGCATCCAGGGCGCGAATGTGGCGATGGAATCAATCATGGATGCGTTGCTGCTGCTGGCGCGCGACCAGGAAGTGGCGCTGGAACAAGAGGACTTCCGGGTGCGCGACGTGGTCGACGCCGAGGTCGAGCGCATCCGCCCGCTTCTGGAAAACAAGGCACTGAAACTGGAAGTGGCAATTCAGGCCCAGCCAGAACTGCATGCGCCGCCGCGGGTGCTTGGCGTGATCCTGCGCAATGTGCTGGGCAACGCGGTGCGTTATACCGATGCGGGGCATATCCGGATCCGCCTGTTGCAGGATCGGATCGAAGTGGAAGATACCGGCATCGGCATGGACGCGGCCACTCTGGCGCGTGCCTTCGAGCCGTTCTATCGGGTCGACGCCGCTGCCGCGGGTGCCGGACTTGGGTTGTCGATTGCGCAGCGGCTCGGGCAGCGGTGTGGTTGGCCATTGCAATTGACCAGCACGCCGGGTGAAGGCACATGTGCGACCATCCTGTTCGGCAGCGCCGCTGAACACCCGTGTATTTGAGCAGGGTGTCAACCTGACTGGCACCCATGCGTTCATCCTGTTTTCCCGGATAGCACTCACGCATGAGCCAGGCAACACGTCGTTCCACATTCTTCCCGCCGGGCAGAATTGGCGTCCCTGCTGGACCGATCGAGGCGTTGCGGCAGCAATAGGTGTTCATGCATGGGTGACGTATCACGCCTGCCAACTGATCGCCGGTTCCCGGACGGACCGCGGAGCCTTGTGGCAAAATCCTTGGGTCGGCGCGATTGCGCTCCGATCCCGCGCTGAACCCACTGGACCCGCCCGACCACATGCAAAATTGCCATTGCCGTGCGCCTGCCATCACCTGCGTCCACCTACGTGGCTGACGAATATGGCCACATGCCGCGCAGTCCTGCGCGGATCATGAAAGCAACGGTATGGTCCATGCAGGGCTTGCGCGCGGCGTGGTTGCATGAGTCCAGCTTCCGGTTGGAAGTCGTGCTATTCCTGATCGTCGGCCCATTGGGCTGGTATTTCGGACAGTCCGGCGTCGAGCGCGCACTGCTGATCGGCAGTTGTCTGGTGGTGTTGAGCATCGAACTGCTGAATTCGGCGATCGAGGCCGTAATCGAACG
>JBDSIA010000135.1:0-3741 GCA_039918175.1 Thermomonas sp. | reverse complement strand
CTAGCCTGGCGCCGATCGCCGATCTGGAAACGAGCGCTGGGGAACAGGGATCGGAGTGAGCTTGCGTTCTTGCTGCCTCGCTAGGCCGGCTCATCCGGGATCAACGCATTCTCGATCCAGCTGATCTGGTCCTTGAGCTGCAGCTTGCGTTTTTTCAGCCGCTTGAGTGCCAGCTCGTCGGCCTGGAGGTCGGTGGCCAGGCGCTCGATCACGCTGTCCAAGTCGCGATGTTCCTGACGCAGCGCAGCCATGCGCCGGGTCAGGCGCGAAAGCTCGATGGGATCCTGCGGCTGGTTCATCACCGCAGCATAGCGCGCCGCCAGCGCAGTCACTGACAGGTAAAATGGCAGCCTGATGAATGCCGTCCAGCCACATCCAATCGCCCTGCCTGTCGCCCCGAAGATTGCATTGGCAATCGCCGAACCACGTCCGCGCACGCGTCATCCCGGCCATGCGCCGGCCATGCGCGAAGCTGACAAGCTGGGCAAGCGCCTGCGCCACCCAGTCGGCCGCGCGATCGCCGACTTTGGAATGATCGAAGCCGGCGACAAGGTCATGGTCTGCCTGTCCGGTGGCAAAGATAGCTACACGCTGCTGGACGTGCTGCTGCAACTGCAGAAGAAGGCGCCCGTCGCGTTCAGCATCACTGCGGTCAACCTCGACCAGAAACAGCCGGGTTATCCCGAGCACGTGCTGCCCGACTATCTGCACGGGATGGGCGTCGACCTCCAGATCATCGAGCAGGACACCTATTCGGTGGTCAGCCGGGTGATCCCGGAAGGCAAGACCATGTGCTCGCTGTGTTCGCGCATGCGGCGTGGCGCGCTGTACAACCATGCCTCAACCAATGGCTTCACCAAAATCGCGCTGGGTCATCACCGCGACGACCTGGTCAACACGTTTTTCCTCAACATGTTCTTCCACGCCAAGCTGTCGGGCATGCCGCCCAAACTGCTCAGCGACGATGGCAAACATGTGGTGATTCGTCCGCTGGCCTATGTGCGCGAGGACGACATCGAGGCCTACGCAGTTCACAAACAATTCCCGATCATTCCGTGCAACCTGTGCGGCTCGCAGGAGAACCTGCAGCGCAAACAGGTCAAGAGGATGCTGGCCACATGGGAGAAGGAATCACCAGGCCGCATCGAAACCTTGTCGCGGGCGCTGGGCGACATCCGTCCATCGCACCTGAGCGATCCCAACCTGTTCGATTTCATCGGTCTCGGCAAGCGCGGCGATAAAACCTTTCCGGATGCGCATGCGTGGCTCGCAGGTGATGCGACTGGCAATACGGATGATTGATACCCCGTCGTCATGCCCGCGCAGGCGGGCATCCAGCTTCTTGGTATTGGCCTGAAGTCACTGGATCCCGGCTACGCCGGGATGACGAACAACAACTAACTGGATGACTGAATGTTCTTTCGCAACCTGACCCTGTTCCGCTTCACCACTTCGCTTGACCTCACCGACCTCGATACCCAACTGGCCACCTGCACGCTCAAACCCGTTGGCCTGATGGAACTGACCAGTCGCGGCTTCATCGCGCCGATGGGCCAGCACCACGAAAGCCTCGATCACAGCATCGACGGTACCCATTGGCTGACCGTCGGCGGCGAAGACAAGCTGCTGCCCGGCGCGGTGGTCAACGACTTGCTGCAGAAGAAACTCGTGGCCATCGAAGAAAAAGAAGGCCGACGCCCCGGCGGGCGCACCCGCAAGCGGCTGAAGGAAGACCTGGTCGCCGAATTGCTGCCGCGCGCCTTCGTGCGCCCGGTGCGCACCGACGCGCTTCTGGACACCAAGCTCGGCGTGATCGTGGTCGATACGTCTTCGCGCAAAAACGCAGAGGCGGTGGTGTCGGAAGTGCGTCGTGCACTGGGCAGCTTTCCGGCGCTGCCGGTGAATGCCGAAGTCGCCCCACGTGCCATCCTGACTGGCTGGATCGCCGGCGACGCGTTGCCGGAAGGCCTGTCGCTGGGCGATGAATGTGAACTGCGCGATCCGTCCGACAGCGGCGCGGTGGTCAAGGTCCAGCGCATGGAACTGTCCGGCGAGGAAATCGCCAAGCACCTGGAAGCCGGCAAGCAGGTGACTCGCCTGGCGCTGGTGCTGGACGACCACGTGTCATTCGTCCTCGGCGAAGACCTGGTGATCCGCAAGTTCAAACTGCTTGATGGCGCGGTGGACCAATTGGAGTCCAGCGAGCGCGAAGACGTGCGCGCCGAGCTCGAAGCCCGCTTCGCGCTGATGGCCGGAGAATTCAGGCGCCTGTTCCTGATGCTGGAAGCCGCGCTGAAGCTGAGCAAGGCGGACGCCTGAGCCACGCTTGCTGCGTCCCGTCGTAAGCTGCACCAGTGCGATCCCTCCTGCGCCTGCTCTCACCCACCCGCACGGCGTCGATGCAGCCGCGCGTGCAGCGCGACACCATCGCGTTCGAGCTCGATGACGGCCGCCACATCGACGTGCTGCGCGTGCGCGATCCGCGCGCGCGACGCGTCAAACTGTCGGTGGACGAGCGCGGCGCGCGCCTGAGCCTGCCGCTGCGTGCAAGCCTGGTGTCCGGCGAGCGTTTCCTGCATGAGCATCGTGCATGGCTGGTGGCGCAACTGGCCGTGCATGCGCAACACGCGGACGCAGGCCTGCAGCGCGATGTCACCGATAAGCTTCCGCTGCGCGGCGTGATGCACCCGCTACGCTGGACCACAGGTCGCGCGACCCGACTCGACCTAGGAGCTGACGACAGCATGCTGTTCGCGGCGCCTGTGCACGCGGGTGCCGCCGCGCTGCAACGCGGGCTGCGCGATTTCTATGAAGCGCAGGCGCGTGTCGATATCGGTCGCTGGCTGCCCAAGTACCTGTACGAGCTGCCGCACCCGCCGCGGCGGATCGTGTTCCGGCGCACGTCTTCGCAATGGGGCTCGCTGGCGCCGGACGGAACCCTGTCGCTGGATCTGGCCTTGGTGCTGGCGCGTTCGTCCGCATTCGAATACGTACTGGTGCACGAGCTCTGCCACCTGCTGCATGCCGATCATTCGCGCCGGTTCTGGCACCAGGTCGCCCTGCGCTTTCCGGACTGGCGCGCCGAGCGCGATTACTTCCATACCCATGGCCGCCAGCTGAAAGGCCAGTTGCGGGGGCTGCTGGCCGGTTGAAAAGCATTCGTGCGTTTGCCTTGTCGTATCACCACAAGGGGAACCACCATGGCGACAAGTTCCAGGTTGGGCCGCCGCACGGCGCGCTTGCTGCTTCCAGCACTGGCCGTGAGCTTGCTGCTGCCGTTGACCGCCTGCCAGAAGGCAGCGGAAGCGGCCATTGAAGGGGCCACCGGCAACAAGCTGGACATGGACAGCGATGGCGGCAGCATGACCATGAAGTCGGATGAGGGCGAGTTCAAGATCGCCACCAGCCAGGATGGCCAAAGCGTGCCGTTGCCGGCTGACTTCCCCAAGGACGTATTCCTGCCCGAGCACAGCGCGGTCAACAGCGCCATGGACATGGCAGGCATGAAGATGGTGAACATGACCACCGGCGCATCGTCGGGAGCCGTCTCCGCAACAATCCAGAAGACCATGGAAGCCGATGGCTGGAAACGCGAAATGGCGATGCAGACCGCCGAGGGCAGTGCCACCCTGGTCTACAGCAAGGACAAGCGCCAAACCGTCTACCAGATGATGAAAGCCGACAAGGGTGGCACCCAGGTCGCGGTGCGCACTGGCGGCGAAGGCTGACCCGCCTCGTTCA
>JBDSIA010000134.1:0-2599 GCA_039918175.1 Thermomonas sp. | reverse complement strand
ATGTAAGGGCCCATCTTTGGGTTCCAATAGCGGGTCTGGTGGCCGAAATGGACGCCGGCTTCCAGCATCTGGCGCATGGTGATCTGGGGCATTGCTTGAACTCCAATGGTGGAACCCGCGCCGGGTTGGATGATGGCGCTGCGGCCTGACCGTGAGGCAGGCTGCGGGGTTCCGGGGTTGAGCCTCGCTGTCGTCACTGCGTCCGAACTCCTTGTGGAGCACCCCGGCGCAGGGGTTGTCGACAGCTGTGGATTTGCCGATAGCGCTCGGCATGGCGTGGTATAGCCCCGGAAGTATGACGTGAAAGTGTGGCCGGAGCAATTCGCGGATGGTTCGGCGATAATTAGCCTATGACGATCACTCTCAAGACCCCCGACGACCTCGAACAGATGCGCGTGGCCGGCCGCCTGGCCGCCGAAGTGCTGCAGATGGTCGCCCCTCACGTGAAGGCCGGTGTCACCACCGAAGAGTTGGATCGCATCTGTCACGATCACATCGTGAACGTGCAGCAGGCGGTCCCTGCGAATGTCGGCTACGGCGGCGGTCACGGCCGCATCGCGTTCCCGTACACCGTGTGCACCTCGGTCAACAACGTGATCTGCCACGGCATGCCCAGTTCGGGCAAGCTGCTCAAGGACGGTGACATCGTCAATATCGACGTCACCGTGATCAAGGATGGCTGGCACGGCGATACCAGCCGGATGTACTTCGTCGGCATACCGTCGGTGATGGCCAAGCGCTTGGTCGAGGTCACCCGCGAGGCGATGTTCCGTGGCATCCGCGTAGTGAAGCCGGGCGCAACCTTGGGCGATGTCGGCCACGCGATCCAGCAATACGCCGAGTCCGAGCGCTTCAGCGTGGTCCGCGAATACTGCGGCCACGGCATCGGCAAGGTCTATCACGACGAGCCGCAGGTGCTGCACTACGGCCGCCCGGGCGATGGCGTGGTGCTGCGCGAAGGCATGACGTTCACCATTGAGCCGATGATCAATGAAGGCAGCCGGCACACGCGACTGTTGCCGGACAACTGGACCGTGGTCACCAAGGACCGCAAGTTGTCCGCGCAGTGGGAACACACGGTCGCGGTGACCGCCGACGGCGTGGAGATCCTGACCCGCGTGCCCGGCGACGACAACGACCTGTGACTTCGAACTGATGAGCCAAATGCCCGACGACTCGCTACTCCTGTCGGGCGGTGCGTGGGCGCTGCAGGCGCGTGAGAGGCTGGCGCGGGCCGATGCATTGTTAACCCAGCGATTTGAACGCGACGAGGACATCGACATCCTTACCGCCCGACGCGCGTCCGCAATCGACGGGCTGGTGCGCGAGGCTTGGCAAATCTGCATCCCGGCCGATGCACCGATGAGCCTGTTCGCGGTGGGCGGCTACGGCCGAGGTGAGCTGTACCCGGGTTCCGACATCGATCTGCTGATCGTCGCTGATGATGTCGTGCAGGTCGCGCACGCCGACTCATTGGCGTGCCTGTTCGCGCAGTTGTGGGATGCGGGGCTGCCAGTCGGCCACGCGGTGCGCTCGCTCGCACAGTGCACGCAATCGGCCGCTGACGACCTGACGATCATGACCGCGTTGATGGAGGCGCGTGCATTGGCGGCATCTGATACAGACCGGGCACAACTGGCGAACGCCATCGCACCCGAACGCGTCTGGCCGCCGGGCGAATATTTTGGCGCCAAGCGCGAGGAGCTGCGGCAGCGTCACGCACGTTTTGGCGACACCAGCGACAACCTGGAACCCAATCTCAAGGAAGGCCCCGGCGGTCTGCGTGACATCCAGACCCTGCGCTGGATGGCGATGCGCATGGCGGGCACCCGCGACCTGGAATCGCTGGTCGCGCTGGGCCAGCTGGGGGCGGACGAATACGAAACCGTGGTGCGCGCGCGCCGCGACGTCTCGCGCCTGCGCTGGGGACTTCATCTGGTCGCCAACAAGCGCGAGGAACGCTTGCGTTTCGACTATCAGAAGTCATTGGCAGAGCGCCTCGGCTTTGTCGATATTGAAGGCAGCCTTGCGGTTGAGCAGATGATGCAAGGGTTCTATCGCGCGGCTGCGCTGAACTCGCGGATCAGCGAACGACTGCTGCAGCGCTTCGAGGAAACCCTGGAAGGCGACGCGGATCCGGTGGCGTTGTCGAATGGCTTTGAACTTCGCCATGGCTACTTGGCCGCCTGCAATGACGAGAGTGGCTGGCCGCATGCCTCGGTCGACGCCGTATTCGCACTGTTCGAGAAGTGGGCCGACACGCCGCAAGCACGTGGCCTGCATTCGCGCACCGCGCGTGCGCTGGCCGAGTCGTTGCCACGATTGCCGGCATTCGATGCTGTCACCATCGACGAGCGCCGCTCCTTCATGTCGCTGCTAGGCGGCCCGATGCCGGTCGAGACATTGAAGCGTTTGGCCCGGCTGGGCGTGCTGGGTCGCTGGATCCCGGCGTTCTCGCAGGTCACCGGTCGCATGCAGTTCGACCTGTTTCACGTCTACACGGTCGACCAGCACACCTTGATGGTGCTGCAAAACATGGGCCGTTTCGCCAGCGGCCAGGCCGACGAACGCTTCGCGATCGCCCATGAGGCGTGGCCGC
>JBDSIA010000133.1:0-1658 GCA_039918175.1 Thermomonas sp. | reverse complement strand
ACCCATCAGCGTCAATCTCGTGGATGTAAAGGCTAGCAAGTTCAGATGATGGAATTACGAGTTGAAGTTTACAGGCTGTCAGCGGGACTTCTGCCTCCGAGCGAAGACTCCCGGTAACACTCACAATGCCGTCTCCCATGCAACCGGATAGCAGCAGCAAAGCTGTGACAGTTGCGACAATCTGTTTCATGGCACCTAACACCTAATAGCTTTTAAAAAGCACGATAAGGACAGGAGAGTCATTTTCGTAGCCTCTGAAACAACAGACGAATCCTACCCCAGATCAACCACTTGACTGATGCCATCGGCGTCTACTCGCCAGCAAGATCATTGCGAAATCAGTCAAGGATGCACATGTATGCCTTATGGCATCGATAACGACGAATTTGCAGGGGATCCTGAAGGTCTAGAGGCGGATCCAGCCCAAGAGCTGCGACCCAGCCTGTTCGACGAAGTTCGTCGCGTGTTGCGGGTACATCACTACAGTATCCGGACCGAGGATGCGTATGTGGGATGGATTCGGCGCTTCATTGAGCTGAACGGGTGTCGTCATCCTCGCCAGTTGGGCGCGCGTGAGTTGGAAACCTTCCTGTCGCGCTTGGCGGTGGATGGCAAGGTGGCGGCCAGCACCCAGAACCAGGCGTTGGCGGCGATCCTGTTCCTGTATCGGGATGTGCTTCGGCAGCGCCTGGATTGGATGGAAGATGTGATCCGGGCCAAGAAGCCGCGGCGGTTGCCGACGGTGCTGGCGCGCAGCGAGATGCAGGGATTGCTGGCGCAGATGGATGGGCGGCCTCGCATGCTGGCTTGCGTGCTGTATGGGACTGGGTTGCGCTTGCTCGAATGCCTGCACCTGCGGGTCAAGGACGTGGATTTTGCGCGCAATGAAATCACGGTACGCAATGGCAAGGGCGGCAAGGATCGGCGGACGTTGTTGCCGCGCTCGCTGGTGGAACCTTTCCAGCAGGAAATCGAACGCGCGCGGGTATTGCATGGGCAGGACCTGGCCGCAGGATTCGGTGTGGTGTACTTGCCGTATGCGCTGGATCGGAAATACCGCAGCGCCAATCGCGAGTTCGCCTGGCAATACGTGTTCCCGGCGCTCAATCGATCGGTGGATCCGCGGGACGATGTGGAGCGTCGACATCATGTCAGCGAGGGGGTCGTGTCGCGGGCGCTGAAGCAGGCGCGCGAGCGCGCAGGCATCAGCAAGCCGGTGACGGCACACACGTTGCGACATTCATTCGCGACGCACTTGCTGGAATCGGGCTATGACATCCGCACGATCCAGGAGTTGCTTGGGCACAAGGACCTGGCGACGACCCAGATCTACACACACGTGCTCAATCGTGGGGTCAGTGGCGTACTTAGTCCGCTGGATCAGCCTTGATCTCGGTTATGGCATGGCTCTGAGCGACAACGTGGCCTTGGGGGCGATGCCGCGTTCCAGCGCGACCAATGTGATCGTACGCTCGCCGATGCGTGCGCTGGTGACGCCGCCTGGCGGACTGGTATGCAAACGTACGTCTTGGGCACTGCCCTGCGCCGGTTTCCAGAGCAGGGCGATCTCGGCGTCGCCAGCCCAGATGCATTGCACGTCGGGTGGACAGCGGGAGTCATTGACCAGGCTGGTGTAGCTGAGTTGGCTGCCGTCGCTG
>JBDSIA010000132.1:0-4363 GCA_039918175.1 Thermomonas sp. | reverse complement strand
CGTTGCACAGCTGTACAAGCCCCTCGATTTCGGCGAGCCGTCCATACAGGTGGGTGATGATCACGACCTTGATGCTGGGCTCGGCTGCCAGGATGGCATCGAGACACGCAATGCTCATGGTTGCGATGCCGGGCTCTACGTCTACAAAGACCGGAAGCGCGCCGCACGCCAGTACCGCAGAGGTGCCGTACATCGCCGCATTGGCGACCAGCGCTACGTGATCGCCTGGAAGTACGCCAACTCCCTTCAAGGAAAGCTCAAGTGCATCGGTGCCGTTGGCCACGCCAATGCAATGATCCACGCCGCAATAGCGGGCGAAAGCGGTCTCGAATTCGGCTACACCGGGGCCCAGCACGAAATAGCCGCTACCGATAACCTCGGCGGCACAGGCTGCCAATGCTTCCTGCATCGGGGCCACATGCCGTCGCAGCGAGTTGACTGGGATATCAGGATGCGTCATCAACAATCCGGGCGTGCAAATGGGCACTAGTTTGCCAGATGACTGATTGCGCCAGGCTTTTGCGAATGACAATGGCGGCGGCAATGCGCGCCCACTGCGCTCAAGCATGTGCGTTGACAGGCACCTACGGCATGTCAACGCTGCTGGACATTCGCCCGTGATTCGAACCTGTGGGTGTCCGTATCAGCGGATCTTGAGTGCGCTTTGATCCACTTCATTTACCCCGGGAAGCGCGCGCGCGATGTAATTCGCGGCTTGGAAGTCGGCCTCGTTTTTGACCGTGCCCCTGAGATACACCATGCCATCATTGACTGTGACATGGATGTCGGCAGCCGCCGGCCCCATCCCCGCCAGCACGGCGTCATAGACCCCAGTAGCGGTGGCCGGCTGCTCGGCGCGATAAGTTTCCACGGGAGGGGAAGCACCCGAGGATATCGGTACCGGCAATTCCGGCGTGGCCGATTGCACCGGCCGCGGGTCAGCGACGGCTGCCGTAGCAGGCTCTTGGATTTCGGGCTCCTGGTTGACCGGGGGCGCCTTCGGGTCGGCGCATCCGGCCGCTGCTAGTACGAACGAGAGGGTCAGCAACATCGGGCCCGTCTTCATGACTTGATCTCCAAGGATGTGTTGATACCGACCTAGCATCCGCGGGTGTACTGCCACGGGATCAGGCGGATCGAAGCCTGATCATACGTTGGGTTTCAGCAAGCTGAACTGAATATTGTGGAAAAGTCACGGAAGGATCACGGGATCTAATCCACGCTGCCTCTGTGCGCGCCAAACCCGTTGCATCCGAAACCGGGTAAGGCACGTACCACTAGATGAACGAGCTGACGAAAAACATCCATGTTCGGATGATGCCTTCAATTCTGCAGCCGTTCGACAGGGATGTGGCGTACGTGTTCTCCGGGACCGAATGCCATACGGCTCGCGCTCTTCAACCCAACGGGGCACTACCGATATGAAACGTACAGCACTAGTACTGGCGATAGCATCATTAACGCTAGCTTCCGCCGCCACCACCGTCATCGCGTCCAGCCATCGCGAAGCGCCGCTCATCACCAAGTATCCGAAAGTGGATGCAACCGACTTCTACATGTTCCGCAGCTACGAAGCGGGCCGCAGTGGATTCGTGACCTTCATCGCCAACTACCAGCCCGCGCAGGATCCGGGCAGCGGCCCGAACTATTACCTGATGGACGACAAGGCCAGCTACAAGATCAACATCGACAACAATGGCGACGCGGTCGCCGACATCGTCATGGATTTCAAATTCTTCCAGATCAAGCGGGATCTGAAGGTTCCGGTCAACGGCATGCCGATGCGGGTGCCGTTGAGCTTCATCGGGCCGTTCGGAGATGCCGAGGCACGCGATACCCAGAATATCATCGAGGGCTATCAGCTTTACTGGACCTCTCCGGGCGTCCCGCGTGCGCTCTCCGCCAATATCCGCAACGCGTCCACGACCTTCATCAAGCCGTTCGACAACGTCGGAATGAAGACCATCAAGGATTACCGCGGTTACTCCGAGCGCTTCGTTTACCGTGTTCAATTCCCCGGTTGCGCAACCGAAGGCAGGGTGTTTACAGGCCAACGGAGGGAAGGTTTCGCGGTCAATCTCGGTGAGGTATTCGATCTGATCAACACCAATCCGTTGGGAGCGCCGAATGCTGAACCCAACGCGCTGTTTGGCAAGAACGTCACCAGCCTCGCGGTGGAAGTGCCAATCTCCTGCCTGACCAATGCCGCAAATCCCAGCCCAATCATCGGTGCGTGGACCACGGCGAGCTCGCCCAATTCGGATGGCGATGCTCAGCTCTCGAGGTTGTCCGCACCGCTGGTCAACGAGTTGGTCATCGGCTTGGCGGACAAGGACACATTCAACAAGTCGGCTCCCACTAGCGACGGGCAGTTCTTGGACTACGTGACCTTTCCGACGATGCCGGTGATCATCGAGGCGTTGTTCCCGTCGGCGAAAGCGCCCACCCGATACCCGCGAACCGACTTGATTCAGGCATTCCTGACCGGGGTTCCGGGCTTGAACCAGCCGGCTAACGTGACAGCTGGCGAGATGATGCGACTGAATACGTCGATCGCGCCCAAGGTGGTGGGTTCGCAGAGCCCGCTCGGTGTGCTGGGTGGCGACACGGCCGGATTCCCGAACGGTCGTCGTCCGGGTGATGACGTGGTCGATATTGAACTGAGGGTTCTGGAAGGTGCATTGTTGCCTGCAGCAGAAGCTCCCGCTGGCAGCTTGCCGTTCACCGACGGCACCGCCGTAAATTCGACCTACTTCCGGGCTGCGTTCCCGTACCTGACCACGCCACTGCCGGGCTCTCCGAACAGTGGAATAGCGACTGGCACTCCTGGAGACGGCAACGGAGGCTAATCTCAGTCTAGGTGACCTTTAGACTAATGTGATCCACACCGACGGCGCCTTTGGGCGCCGTCGGTTTTTACTAGAGACGACTGGCCAAATGCCCACCAAGGGTTTGCAGTCCGCGCAGTGCGGCCTCGCGGTCACCAAGGGCAAGTTCCGGCGCGAACAAGGTGACCGAGTACTGGCCACGTTGAGTGACCAGTACGGCATTGGAGCTAAGAACACCTCTCACCGGGTCGGCCTTTTCGACGAAAGCCATGGCCCGATCGCCTACTTTTGGCACGTCCTGGATGCGCACTTGGGCACCCACCCGGTTCGTGGTCGGGTCCATCAGGCCGGAGGCCACCCCGTGGATCTCCGCGTCGACCGTGGACGGACCCGAACGATAAGCCTGCAGCCAAATCCGGCCAGTCGGCGTATCCCAGACGCACGCATAGATCCCGGCTGCGGCGTCCGATGGGTCGGGTCGCCCACTGGCTGCCTCTGGCACGATCTGACGTACTTCGGCATCAGTAAGCAGGCTGCACGGAGCGGCGATCGTAGGCGGCCCAGCCTCTGCCCCGGCATTGACGCCCGAACTGCTCGGAAGTTTCTGCTGTTCTGAGCGCTCCCGCGAGCATGCTGCCAGTAGTCCGCAGCAAACAAAAGCGATCAAGATGGGGTTGCGGATATCAGTCATTGCGAACTCCGGGCGCGGAAAAGGATGAGGCATAAGTCTTACAGCAGAAACGGCGTTACGATCAGCTCTGGAAGCTCGCGCCGTCACCCCTGGCATCGAGCGATGGCAGCGCACGCGCGCTTAAAGCCCGAGTTGTTCGGCCAACTCCGGCAACACCGTGAACAAGTCTCCCACCAAACCGATATCGGCGATCTCGAAGATCGGCGCATCGCTATCCTTGTTGATGGCCACGATCGTCCCGGCGTCCTTGATCCCGGTCAGGTGCTGGATCGCGCCGCTGATGCCGATCGCAACATACAGTTCCGGTGCGATGATCTTGCCGGTCTGGCCGACCTGCAGTTCGTTCGGCACGTAACCGGCATCCACCGCCGCGCGCGAGGCACCGACAGCCGCACCAAGTTTGTCGGCGAAGTCGTAGATGATCTTGAAATTCTCGGCAGAGCCCACCCCGCGGCCCCCGGAGATGACACGTTTGGCGCTCTGCAGGTCGGGACGAACTGACGAACCCGCAGACAGCCCAATAAAGCGCGTATGCGTGGGCAGGGCGGCATCGACACTCACCGCTTCCACCGTCGCGCTACCGCCGCCTGATGCTTCGGGCCATGACGCGGCACGGACGGTCGCAACCACAGCATGGTCGGTCGGCGCCTCAACGGTGATGATCGCGTTGCCGGCGTAGATCGGGCGCTTGAAGGTGTGGCTGGCTTCGACGCTCATCACGTCGCTGACCTGGGCCACGCCAAGCAAGGCGGCGACGCGCGGGGCAACGTCCTTGCCGAAGGTGGTGGACGGCACGAACACGTGGCTGTAGCCGGCGGCGGCCTTGGCGATCTGCGGTGCCAGC
>JBDSIA010000131.1:0-10171 GCA_039918175.1 Thermomonas sp. | reverse complement strand
TCATGCAATTGGCCCTCGCGCACGGCAGGAATTGCTTCCCAGCCAGGGCGCGAAGCGACTTTTTCAGGGCGAAATTTCTTGCCGCACCACGAACCCAGGATGATGTCCGGCGCGCGCCTGATGACTTCGCCTGGGTCGGCCAGGATGCGGCCCTTGGCCAGTGACGAGGCCGCGCACTCCGGGAAGATGTCGTCGCCCCCAGCCATGCCGATCAACTCGCTGACCCAGCCGATTCCGCTGATCTGCGGATCATCCCATTCCTCGAAATACACCCTGGGCCGGCGCGAAAGCGATGCGGCCTCGCGTTCGATCCGCTGCAGCCCAATGCTCAGCTCGTCGGCGTAAGCGGTCGCACGTTCCCCTGCACCGACCAAGGCCCCGAGTCGCACGATGTAATCAAGGATCCCCGCCACGCTGCGATGATTGGATATCCAGACTTCAACGCCATGGCGGATCAACTCGGCAGCGATGTCAGCCTGGATATCGGAGAATCCAACCACAAAGTCTGGTTCAAGCTTTAAGATCTCGCCGATCTTCGCGCTGGTGAACGCGCTGACCTTTGGTTTGTCCTTGCGCGCGCGCGGCGGCCGTACGGTGAAGCCGCTGATCCCGACGATGCGGTCCTGCTCGCACAGCGCGTACAGGACTTCGGTCGGTTCCTCGGTCAGGCAGACGATGCGTTGCGGGCCGAGCTTGCGCTCGTTCACGGATACAGCATCCGCGTGGACCAATTGCCGCTGGCATCGCGCTCATGCAGGTAACGTTCGTGCAGACGATATTGCGCGCCGTACCAGAACTCGCCGGCTTGCGGCACGACCCGGAACCCGGTCCAGCGTGGCGGGCGCGGCACGTCACCACCTTCGAATTCGCGCTCGGCATCGGCAAGGCGTTGCTCGAACGTCTCGCGGCTGGGCAGAGTTTCCGATTGCAGCGATGCCCACGCACCGAGCTGGCTGCCGCGAGGACGGCTGGCGAAATAGGCATCCGCTTCGGCATCCTCGACCAGCACTACATCGCCCTCGATCCTCACTTGCACGCCATTGCGCACCCGCGGCCAGTGGAACAGCAGGGCTGCGCATGGGTTGGCCTGAAGTTCGCGGCCCTTGCGGCCGTCCAAGTGGGTGTAGAACACGAAACCGCTCGTGTCGTGCGCTTTCAGCAGCACCGTGCGCGCGGAGGGGCGGCCACCCGCCGTGGCGGTAGCGAGCGTCATCGCAGTGCGATCCGGTTCGCCGGCAGACTGGGCGTCGGCAAACAGGGTATTGAAGGTGGTCAGAATGTCGGTGGGGAGATTGTCCATGACGCATTGTCGCCGGTCATCCGCGCCGGTGCATCCACGGTCTATGGCGTCGCGCAGGCGACTGCTAGCATGTTGCGATGCGCAAACACCTTGATGGCCCCACGCACATCGTTTTAGTCGGCCCGATGGGCGCCGGCAAGACCAGCATCGGCCACGCGCTGGCGACGCGCATGCACTGTGCCTTCGTGGATCTGGACAGTTACATCGAGGCCGAGGCTGGCGTCACCATCACCTCGATTTTCACCAACGAAGGCGAGGCAGGGTTTCGCTCCCGTGAGTGCCGTGCATTGAGTGAGGCATTGGCAAAGCCCGAAGCCAGCGTGATTGCGACGGGTGGCGGCGCGGTACTGGACCACGGCAACCGACGCGCAATGCGCGATGCAAGCACCGTGGCCTACCTGCAGGTCGAGCCGGCCATGCAACTGCAACGCCTGCAAGGCGACGAAACCCGCCCGCTGCTGGCTGCCGACAATTCCGCGCAACGGCTGCACGCGCTACAGGTCATGCGCGAGCCGCTGTATGGCGAAGTGGCCGACATTGTCTTTGATACGACAAGCCATTCCCCGGAAGCCGCTGCAGACGCGCTGGTGATACTGCTGGCACAGGCAACGGAGCGTTGCGCATGAATGCGCGCGTGGTCGACGTCGGCGGCGCGTCACCGTACCGCATCCAGATCGGGCCGGGACTGCTGGACCACGGCACTGCATTGGCGTCGATGCTGCGTGGCCGGCATGCGCTGATTGTCAGCGACAGCGATGTCGCCCCGTTGTATTTGCAACGCGTGCTACAGGCCTTGGCCAGCGCTCGTCCCGACGCCAAGATTGCGAGCCACGTTTTCCCCGCTGGCGAGGCCTCGAAGACGCTGGGGAATTTCAGCGCCACGATTGATGCTCTCGCCACGCACGGCGCCACCCGCGATGCCTGCGTGTATGCGCTTGGTGGCGGCGTCGTCGGCGACCTGGCCGGCTTCGCAGCGGCATGCTGGATGCGCGGGATTGATTGCGTTCAGCTGCCGACCAGCTTGCTGGCGATGGTGGATTCATCGGTCGGCGGCAAGACCGCGGTGGACATCGCCCAGGGCAAAAACCTGGTCGGCGCATTCCACCCCCCACGCGCGGTGTTCGCCGACACCAGCGCCTTGCGCACCTTGCCGCCACGCGAATTGCGCGCGGGTTTCGCCGAAGTCATCAAATATGGTGCGGTCATCGATGCCGGTTTCCTCGACTGGCTGGAGGCAAACACGGACAAGTTGCTGGCCGGCGATGACGGGCTGCTGGCCGACGCTATTGCTCGTAGCTGCGCGCACAAGGCCGCAATCGTCGAGCGCGATCCGTTCGAGCATGGCGAACGGGCCCTGCTCAATTTCGGCCACACCTTTGCCCACGCCATCGAAACCGAGCAGGCGGCTTTTTTGGGGTACGGGGGCGGCGTCAACCACGGCGAGGCCGTTGCGATCGGGATGGTGCTGGCGGCGAAACTCTCCAGTGCGCTGGGGATGGCCGATCCCGCTGACGGTGAACGCCTGCGCGCGTTGCTGGAAAATTTCGGACTCCCGGTCGAGATTCCGGAAGGACTCGACCCTGCGGCCATGCTTGACCGCATGCGGCTGGACAAGAAGGCGCAGGGATCCGGGCTGCGTTTCGTCCTGTGGGATCGCGCCGGGGCGGCGCGGATCGTCTCCGGCTTGGACGAGGCTGCGGTGCTCGCAACCCTGCGTGCCTGAACCTGCGACAGCGACAGCCCGTACAATGCGCGCCCATGCGCCTGCTGCTGCAACAACGCCCTGATGGCCACGAAGCTCCGCGCTTCGTGCAGCTCCAGCTCCAGCCCGACCTGCTGGGCGGCTGGACGTTGCTGCGCGAAACCGGGCTGATCGGCGGCCGCAGCAGCCTGCGCCGCGAGCAATTCTCCGACCAGGCCAGTGCCACGGCCGCGCTGGAGTCGGCGCGCGACGCGCAGCTCAGGCGCGGCTTCCAATTGATGTTTGTACAAGGCGCGGACGCGCCACGCTGATGGATACCAACGTGACCCAAGACGATTCCTCGCTCAATAGCTGCGCCAACAGCCCCGCTTTCAACAGTCGCTTCCTGCGCGCGCTGCGCCGCGAACCTGTCGACTGCACCCCGGTGTGGCTGATGCGTCAAGCGGGCCGCTACCTGCCGGAATACCGGGCCACGCGGGCCCAGGCCGGGAGTTTCCTTGCCCTGGCCAAGAATCCGGAACTGGCCTGCGAAGTGACGCTGCAGCCGCTGCGCCGGTTTCCGCTGGACGCGGCCATCCTGTTTTCCGACATCCTGACCGTGCCCGACGCGATGGGCCTGGGCCTGTATTTCGTCGAAGGCGAGGGTCCGAAGTTCGAACGACCGATCCGCAGCGTTGCTGACATCGCCCGACTCGGCGTGCCGGACATGGACCGTGAACTGCGATATGTGATGGACGCGGTGCGCACGATCCGCCGCGAACTTGATCCCGCCATCCCGTTGATCGGCTTTTCCGGCAGTCCATGGACACTGGCCTGCTACATGATTGAAGGCAGCGGCAGCAAGGACTGGGGCAAGGTCAAGGCGCTAGCCTTGAATGAGCCTCGGGCAATGCACCAGTTGCTGGGCGTGGTCACCGACGCGGTGATCGCCTATCTGGGTGCGCAGCACGCAGCAGGTGCGCAGGTCCTGCAAGTCTTCGATACCTGGGGTGGCACCTTGTCGCCAGCGATGTATCGGGAATTCTCATTGCCCTACCTCACCCGCATCGCCCACGAACTCAAGCGCGGCGATGCGCCGCTGATCCTGTTCGGCAAGGGCAATGCCCCATATCTGGAAGAACTCGCTGCCAGCGGCACGCAAGGCCTCGGCGTGGATTGGACCGTGAGCCTGGAAGATGCCGCACGTCGCACCGCAGGCAAGGTCGCGATCCAGGGCAATCTGGATCCGGCAATCCTGTATGCCACGCCGGAGGCGATCGCGTTGCAGGTGCAGGCCACGTTGGATAGTTACGCAGCCGGCAACGGCGGCTCGCGCGAAGGCCATGTGTTCAATCTGGGCCATGGGCTGTCGCCGGACATGCGACCCGAGCACGTGGCAGCATTGGTGTCAGCCGTGCATGCGCGCAGCAGACAGCGACAATTCGCCTGACGCGCCAGCGCAGGTTCTTGTCGACCTAGGGAATTATCCCGGCAGCAGTTTCGCCAGTGCCTTTGCCAGTACCGCGCCGGTCACCGGCTTGCGCAGGAACTCGTTGAAGCCGGCTTCCAACGCCTGCACCTCCGCACCGGCGTCCGAACGCGCAGTCACCGCCAGCAAGGGTGCATTGAATCCTTGCGCACGCAGCATTCGCGCCAACGCGAGCCCGTCCATTCCCGGCAGGTCAAGGTCAAGCAAGGCCGCATCGAAATCCTGGCCCGCGATCAGCCCGAGTGCTGCCAGTCCATGTGCGGCATGACTGACGTCATGGCCCTGCTCCTGCAGCAATTGCCGGATCACCTCGGCCACGGTGGCATCGTCTTCGACCAGCAGCAGGCGCAAGCTAGGTGGCACATGCCCGCTCGATACGGGCCTCGGCGCTTCCATGACAGCAGAAAGTACAGCAGTGGCCAGCGGAAGATCCACGATGAAGCGCGTGCCCAGCCCTGGCTCACTTTCCACTTCAATGCGCCCGCCCATTGCCGCGGCGAGTTCCTGCGAGATCGCGAGCCCGAGCCCACTGCCGCCGTAGCGTGAAGCGGTGCGTGCGCCATCGGCCTGTTCAAAACGACGGAACAGTCGCCCCTGTTGCTCGCTACTCAGGCCCGGCCCGGTGTCGGCAACCACGAAGCGCAGCCCATGCGGCGAGCGCGCCCACGTATCCATCGAGACATGGCCGACCTCGGTGAATTTGATCGCATTGCCAAGCAGGTTCAACAGGATCTGTTCGACGCGGGTCCGGTCGCCATGCACGGCTGGCGGTGCTTGTTCATCCAGCGTGTCGATGAATTGCAGGCCGCGTCCTTCCGCCAACGGTGCCATCAACCCAACCACTTCATCCAGCAACGGGCGCAGCGCGAAATCCGCATTCAACAGTTCCAGCCGACCGGCTTCGATACGCGCCAGGTCCAGCGCATCGTTCACGAGTCGCAGGAGGTGATTGCCAGCGTGATGGATCGCATCGACCTGCCTGCGTTGACGTGCGTCAAGGTCACTGGCCAACAACAGCTCGCTCATGCCGAGTACACCGGTCATCGGCGTGCGCACCTCATGTCCAAGCGTGGCAAGGAAGCGCGACTTGGCCTCCGAGGCCTCCTCCGCCATCAGCTGCTGCGCCTCGGCCAGTTGCCAGGCATGCATGCGCCGCAGGCGCGCGCGATACAGCCAAGCGACGCACAGCAGCAGGCATACAACGATGGCCGTGAACAGGGCCTTTGCCCACGGCGTCAGCCACCATGGTGGTGGCACCACGAACGAGAGCGATTGCACGTAAGCAGCATTGCCCGCAGCATCGTGCGCGCGCATCTGCAGGGTCCACGTACCTGGGGCCAAGCCAGTGAACACGCGCTCGCCATTGCCGCCCAGCGCGACCCAATCGTGGTCGAACCCCTCGAGTTTTGCCCAGTAGCGACTGCCGAGCGGATCGTCGAACGCAAGCAACCGCGCCCGCAAGCGGATTTCGCGGTCGCCCCGCTGCAACATGATTCGATCCCGGATCGGCAGATCCTTCCACTGGCCATCGCGGCGTACCGAGAAACCATCGAAACGCAGTGCGGGCGTCTTGGCCGGGGGATCGGCCGCATTGGTATCCACCAGCAGTAGGCCGCCATCGGCAGTGGCTGCCGCCAGCACGCCATCGTTGCTCATGGCCATGGCACGATCCAGATATTCCTGGCTACTGGTACTGTCCTGCATGCCCTGCCGACGGAGGTTGCGACGCGCCGGATCCCAACGGAACAATCCACGCGACGTCGCGATCCATACCCGATGATGAGCATCCACCCGAATGCCGGCAGCGCCCACTGGAGGCATTCCTTCGCTTGCACCGACACGACTCTCAAGCGACCAATGACCTTTGCGGAAGCGATATTGCGCAAGGCCCGATAGACGCTGCACCCAGAGCACATCGCTGCCATCGAACGCGAGTGCGTATACGCGCGTGTTACCCAATTCCGACAGGGTGCTGAAACGTCGATGATCACGATCCAGACGCGCCACGCCTTCGCTGCCCGCGACAAATGGATCGTCATCGGGCGAAATGACCAGTGCTTCAAGATCGGCATTGCCCAATCCCCCAGCTTTGCCCGCCGGGATATCGAGCAGGATCTTGCCGGTCGCCGTATCGCGTTGCTGTACGCCGCCACCCGGTGCGGACAGCCAGAGGCTACCGTCACCTGCAAGCTGCAGGATGTCGATCTGGGCATCCGGCGTTGGATCCTGCGAATCGTCGGCACGCCATTCGTCGATGGCGCCGTCGGCCGCGATGCGAATCAGCCCAGCGCGTGAAGCTAACCAGAGGCGCCCTGCACGATCATCCAGTAGGGCCGTAAACTTTGTATCCCGCAGGCGAACCTGGCTGGCATCGTCCAGCCAAGACAAGGTGCCATCAACTGCCAAATGCTCGACTGCGCCGTTATAACCACCAAGCCAGAACCCTCCGTTCGGCGTGGTGGCCAGCGCGCTGTGGATGCCACCTCGCATCCCGTCATTCGCACCTCGCGCATACTGAGCAAGGTGGTGCCAGTCCGAGCCCAAGTAACCCAGGCCTAGCCCCTTGATCGAAACCCACAGGGCACCATCGACTTGGCCCAAGATCGTGGTGACACCGGCTGGACTATCCTGCCCGTTCGGGCGTTGCGGAATGGGTGCGTCGCTCCCACGCTGACGCCATAACCCGCGCTGGCTGCCAATCCAGTACAAACCGTCGTGGTCACGGAATACTTGCACCACCGCATTCGGTCGTTCAAACATCGACGACCAGGCAGGTTGCGACCACGTACCTGCAGCATCGTGTCGCCAGACACCCTTCGATGTGCCTACCCACAAGCCATCGGAGGATACGCTGAGCGAATACACCAGCGGCGGAGCATCGGTACCCGGCAAATGCACCGATTGGATGTGGCCTTCCTGGAGAACGGCCAAGCCCTTGTCGGTACCGATCCATAGTGTGCCGCCGGCATCCACTGCAAGCGCAATGATGGTGTCCGATGGCAGGCCATCCGCCGCATCGGCATCGTGGCGGAATCCGGACATACCGCCATCGGGGCGCAAACGGTACAGCCCCCCATCGTAGGTGCCGAACCAGACTGCGGTGCCTTGGTGCGCAAATGCCCAAGTATCGTCACTGCCGACCTGAGGATGGGTGGATCGGTTGTAATGCACGAAAGTGCGGCGTTGTGCATCCAGCACGCTGATACCGGCCCCTTCCACTGCGGCCCAGATCCGGTCGTCTGCATCCACCATCAAGGCCTGGATGTTGTTGCCAGGCAAACCAGCCGGGTTGGCCGGGTCATAACGCCACACCCGCATGCCGACGCCGTCGTAACGCGCAAGCCCATCTGCGGTGGCGATCCACAAATAGCCTTGGTGGTCGCGCGCAAGCGCCTTGATCTCGGTGGATGGCAAGCCCTGCGCAGGGCCAATGATGCGAAAATGCGGGCGCTCGGGAACCGCCGCCAGCGCATTCGCGCACAGTAGCCAAAGCCCTAACAACATGCAGAACCTGTACAACATCCCCTACCCCCGACGTCTCATTACATGCTCGCAATGCGGCGGCGGCAACGCAAGGAGGCGCTTCAAACCTTCAAGCCGGATCGGTAACCTCCGGATGCGATGCCAATAACTGACGCACGGCCTGCACATCAAACGGCCAGTCCAGTTCGCGCCCAGTGATGCCGTCGCACAGGACTGGCACGCGCAGGCCATAGCGCCGCTCAAGCACTTCATCATCGATGAACACACTTTCAAAGTCCGGCACCCGCGCAGCCGCGAGAACCTCCAATGCCAAGTCGCACAAATGACAATCATCTCGTTGGTAAAGGGTCAAACCCATATCCCTGCGTCACGTAAGTTGCAATGGCAGGCATAGAATAGAGCCATTGGTTCGATCGTTCACCACAACGAGTATCTGTCCACATGGCCGTGAGCACCTTCGACCTGTACAAGATCGGCATCGGCCCGAGCTCGTCGCATACCGTCGGGCCGATGCGCGCGGCGGCGCGTTTCGTGGAACACCACCTGGCCGAAGCGGGTCGCCTGCAAGACGTTGCACGCGTGCGCGCCGAAGTCTTCGGTTCGCTGGCCTTGACCGGCCGTGGCCATGGCACAGACAAAGCCGTGCTGATGGGACTGGAAGGCCAGTGGCCGAATACGATCGACCCCGAGATCATTCCGGCAGCGCTGGAGCGAATCCGCGGGCAAAAACGCATCAACCTGCATGGCCAACATGAAATCGCCTTCGACGAGAAGCGCGACCTGGTGATGAACAAGCGGCAGAAATTGCCGTTCCATACCAACGGCATGCGCTTTGCGGCGTTCGATGCCGCAGGCACGGAAATCGCCACGCGCGACTATTACTCGGTGGGCGGCGGGTTCGTGGTCAACCAGGACGAAGCCGCCGAGGATCGCATCGTGGCCGACACCACGCTCGTCGCGTATCCGTTCGCAAGTGGCGACGAGTTGATCCAGCGCGCGCTCGACAACGGCATCAGCATCGCCCAGTTGATGTTCCAGAACGAACAGGCCTGGCGCAGCCCCGATGAAATCAGGCAAGGCCTGCGCGAACTTTGGCGGGCGATGCAGGATTGCGTGGCGCGCGGTATTCGCCAATCCGGCACGTTGCCCGGGGGACTGCACGTCACCCGGCGCGCGCCCAGCCTCTATAAGGAGTTGTCATCAACACCCGAGGCCGCAATGCGCGACCCACTGACCGTGCTCGACTGGGTCAACCTGTATGCGCTGGCAGTCAACGAGGAAAACGCAGCCGGTGGCCGCGTGGTCACCGCGCCGACCAATGGCGCGGCCGGCATTATTCCTTCAGTGCTGCATTACTACGACCGCTTCTGCCCAGGCGCCAACGAGCAGGGCGTGTTCGACTTCCTGCTGACGGCATCGGCAGTGGGCATCCTATACAAGGAAAACGCCAGCATCTCCGGCGCCGAAGTCGGCTGCCAGGGCGAAGTCGGCGTGGCCTGTTCGATGGCCGCCGCAGGACTGACCGCGGCGCTTGGCGGCAGCCCGGGGCAGATCGAAAACGCCGCCGAGATCGGCATGGAGCACAACCTGGGCTTGACCTGCGACCCGATCGGCGGCTTGGTCCAGATCCCCTGCATCGAGCGCAATGCGATGGGCGCGGTCAAGGCAATCAACGCCTCGCGGATGGCCCTGCGCGGCGACGGCAAACACAAGGTGAGCCTGGACAAGGTGATCAAGACCATGCGCGATACCGGCCGCGACATGCAGGACAAATACAAGGAAACCAGCCGCGGCGGGCTGGCGGTGAATGTGATCGAGTGTTGAATGCCCCTGCGATCCCGTTGGCGGTGCACTTTCGATGACACCGCTTGCATCCGGCACAGGCACGCATAGACTGCAGTGATGCAAGCCGGACTGGCACGCGTGCTAGATGGGGCACTGTTGACCGGCCTGTACTTTGCCGGGGCGGTGGTCGCGGTGTTTTACCTGCGCACACCCGCTGACGTGACCCTGTTCTGGCCAGCCACCGGAATCGGGTTTGCAGTAGTTCTTCGCTACGGCTTGTGGTACGTGCTCACCATCCCGCTAGCCATGCTGGCCTTGCATGTATTCGTACTGCCGGTTCCTGCCGAATTCCTGCCGTACTCGGTGGGCAGCAACACCTTGGCGACCTTGGCTTCCGGCTGGTACGTGCGCAGGCGGATGACCTCCCGCCGCA
>JBDSIA010000130.1:0-2401 GCA_039918175.1 Thermomonas sp. | reverse complement strand
TTCGCTGCGCGGGGACGACACCGTCGGAAAGGTTGTAACCGGCAAGCAAGCCTCGGGTGCGCCGGCTTGGCTGCGCTGGGGCGGTGGCGCGGCGATGGCAGCCTCGCTGGCGGTTGTCGCGATGATGGCGCGACCGGTGGCGGTTGAAGCGCCCGCAGCGGCGGCCGTTGCAGTCATGGATGCAGCGTCGCCAGCCGCGAACCAGATGCCGCCCCCGAACATGCCGTCGGCCGATCCCGCAGGCTTGCCTGCCGGTTCTTCGATCGAACAAGCCGCTGCATTGGCCACCGCGGTCGCGGCCGTCGCTAGGCCTGCGCGTAGCAACGCGCGTAACCGCGGCCAGTCGCAGAGCGCGCAGCCGGCCACAATCCGGATGCAGGACCCAGCAGTCGAGGTCGCCGCCAACGATGTCCTTTCGTCAATGCTGCCGCAGGCCGACATCGTCGCCCGTCCGTGGCCACGTTCGGTGCTGCCGAACTACGGCAACTCCGGTATCACGGTCGGCTTCGACGACAGCGCTCGCAACGCCGCACCTTACAACCCGTTCCAGGTGCGCAGGAGCATCGGCAACCTGCCGCCGTCTTTGATTGTCGATACGCCCGCGCCCGATGTAGCGACACCAGCGAATGACGAAACAGGTCCTGCCGCCAACAATGAGCCGCAGTCCTGATCGCCGCACCATGTGGTCCACAGACATTCGCGCTTCAAGCGCCGCGCTGCAAATCCAGATAACCCACAGCAAACGAGGATTCGTCCACGATGTCTGCCACCACCCGCATGTTCGCCGTTCGGCCCTTCGTCCTTTCCACCGCGCTTGCACTGGCCATCGGCGGCGGCGTGGGTTGGTATTCCTCCTCGGTGGCCGCGCAGCCGCTGCCACAGGCGGTGGCCCCGGCGCCGCAGTTGGTGGTCGGCTTGCCCGACTTCACCCGCCTGGTGGATGAGGTCGGCCCCGCGGTGGTCAGTGTCGAAGCCGAAGTCGGGGGCAAGCCTCGGGTTGTCCAGCAGCGCTTGCAAGCCCCGCAGCAGATGCCTGACGAGGATCAGATTCCCGAATTCTTCCGCCGCTTCTTCGGCCCGGGTGGCATGCCGATGCCGGGCACGCCAGGCCAGCAGCAAGCGCAGCCACGCGGCGTGTCGCAAGGCACCGGTTTCATTATTTCCGGCGACGGCTACGTGCTCACCAATCACCACGTGGTCGAGGGCGCCAACACCGTGCGCATCCGCCTTGCGGATCGCCGCGAGTTCACCGCCAAGGTCGTCGGCAGCGATGAACAGTCGGATGTCGCCTTGCTCAAAATCGCCGCCAACGGCCTGCCCAGCCTGCGTATCGGCGATTCCAGGACCCTGAAGTCCGGGCAGTGGGTGGTGGCCATTGGGTCTCCGTTCGGGCTGGACCATTCGGTCACTGCCGGCATCGTCAGCGCGGTTGGCCGCGCCAACCCGTATGCAAACCAGCGCTATGTGCCCTTCATCCAGACCGACGTGGCGATCAATCGTGGCAACTCCGGCGGGCCCCTGCTGGATACGCGCGGGCAGGTGGTGGGCATCAATTCGCAGATCTTCAGCAATTCCGGCGGCTATCAAGGTGTCAGCTTCGCGATACCGATCGACGTTGCAATGAACGCGGTGCAACAGCTAAAGGCCACCGGCAAGGTCACCCGCGGGCAACTGGGTGTGCAGATCCAGGCGATGAGCCGCGACAACGCGAAGGCGTTGGGCCTGACCGATGCGCGCGGTGCGCTGGTCGCTGGCGTGGAACCCGGGAGTGCCGCGCAGAAGGCCGGTATCCAGAAAATGGACGTCATCACTCGCGCCAATGGCCAGTCGATCAATGATTCCAGCGACCTGCCACCCATTATTGGTGCGATGCCGCCTGGATCAAAAGCCACCTTGGAGGTGATCCGCGACGGGAAGCCGCGCACGCTCACCGCCGTACTCAGCCAGCTCGACGAGCGCATGGCTGGCGGGTCCATCGGCAATGACGATGGCGGCGATGACAGCCAACGCCCGGCCGCTGCCGCCCTGGCCGCCAATGCGCTCGGCATTGTCGGCGAAGACCTGGATGGCGCCCAGCGCCGTCAGCTTGGCCTGCAGTCGGGCGAAGGCGTGTTGATCGCCCGAGTGGAAGGCATCGCTGCGCGCGAGGCTGGTCTGCGCCCGGGCGACGTCATTCTGGCGGTGGGGCGCAACGATGTTGGCAGCGCCAGCGCATTGAATGGGCAGCTACGCGGGGCCAAGGCTGGCCAGGCGATCATGCTGCTGGTGCGGCGCGGCGGCGGTACCCAATACGTCACCGTTACCCCGAACCAGGGGTGATCGGGCAAGGCTGATCATCCCGGAGTTGTAGGACAAGGGGGTGGGGGCGCTGTGCGATAATCCGCCGTTTACCCCCCGCGGC
>JBDSIA010000129.1:0-1940 GCA_039918175.1 Thermomonas sp. | reverse complement strand
ATGGCGGCCGCGCAAGTGGACAGTCGCCGCAACAGTTTGCGGACGGCTTCGCTGATACCCAGGGCGTGTCGGTAGCGTTCGGCCAACCCGGTCCAATCGAAGCGGCCGCGGGTTCGCGTTACATCGAGATCCCGGCCACGCTGGATGCAACCCAGGCGGATGGCAGCATCCGCCATTACGCCGGCAGCTTTACCTTGAGGATGACAGTGGTCGATGGCGCCAGCGAGTCGCAGCGCGATTGGCACATCGCCTCTGCTAGCTTGCACGAGGCGCATCCGTGAGGTCAGCCCTGCTCGCCTTTTTGATGGGCACAATCGCTGTCTCCAATGTGGCCTGCCAACGCGCGCCGGCACCGCCCGTTGCCAAGCCCGCGCCTGCGCCGACGGCACCAACCCTGCCAGAGGTTGCGATCGAACCTGTCGGCATGCCCAGCGAAGGAGTCGAGGGCTGGGTATTGCCCGGCAACCTGGGGCCGATGACGACGCGGTTGGAACTGGAAGCGCGCTTCGGCAAGGCAAATCTGCGCATTGAAACCTTTCCCGGCCCGGAAGGCGATGGCAGCTATCCTGTGCTGGTGTTGTTCCCGGACGACTCGCGCAAACGCCTTGAGCTGGTGCAGGGAGCAGACAATTTGGATGCCACCGTGCAGGAGCTACGGGTTGTATCGGTTGATTCTCTGTGGCACGACGCCACCGGCTTGCATACCGGCATGACCCTGGCCGAGCTGGTCGCGCTAAATGGGGCACCGGTCAGTTTCTATGGCCTCAATTGGGATTACGGAGGTGCCGTGGAGGACTGGCACGGAGGCAAGTTGGCGAACGCGAACGATGCAACAATCTTTCGCAGGGTGGCGTTGGAAGCACGCAAGGACGCAGGTGATGCGCGCCTGCCTCAGGGCGATGCAGATTTCCGCAGCGACGATGCTGGCTATCCGACGATTGGAAAGGATCTGGTGGTAGGCCAGTTCGGGATCAGCTGGCCGCTCGAGGGCGAGCATTGACCGCTCTACCCTAGCGCATGCCGGACGCATCCAACTCACGCTGGCCGGCGCGGCGGGCTACGGCCCGCCTACAGCTCGAAACGATAGGCCAGCTTGACCAGCAACTGTTCGTCATCGCGCAACGAAAAGGCATCACCCAACTGGTTGAATGCACCCGCGGCGAAGCCGTCGTACATGAAACCGCCACGGCCATAGACGACATACAGATTGGACAGCGGCGCCAGCTCGTAGCGGTAACGCACCTGGAAGCCCATGTTGCGCAGGCTGAACGGGCTGACCACATCGTTGCTGGCGACCGGACGCCCGTTGGGCGGAATCCGCCACGGACTCGGCTCGTCCGCATCGAAGCCCAAAGCTTCGAGCTTGATACGCAATTCCTGCCGGGTGCCGATGTTCCAGTTCAGGCTGGCATTGAAGTCGTAGCGGTTCATGTGGAAGCCGCTGACGAGGTTGTCGTGCTGCCAGATCAATTGCTCTTGGTCCGTGACATGGCCCAGCCACAACTCCAGGTTGAGCGCATCGCTGAAGTAGTGGGTCGCGTTGACCGAAGCGCTCCAGGACACGGGTTTATCGCTGCGCAAACCGCCGGCAACTCCAAGGCCGGCATCGACCCCGAATTCCCAGTCGCCGCGACGCGGGAAGCCCCGGTAGAGATGGGCATTCATGCCATTGCGGACATACATCGGTCCGTTGCCGCGGGTGATCAGATCGTCGTAGGCCGGCGCGCGCAGTTGCAGGCCCCAGTTGAGGTTACCGCCATCCTTGCGCTGGCTGTTGCCGTTGAGCCGGAACTTTCGCTGCAACCACAGACCGTCGTTGTTCTGCAGGCCTTCGATACGGCCACGCAGGCTGTGCGAGGAGTACACCGAACCTTCGGGTAACCCAGTGATGCGCCTGCCTACTTCGAACTGCCCGTAGTTCAGATCGTTGCGGCCGAGGT
>JBDSIA010000128.1:0-9887 GCA_039918175.1 Thermomonas sp. | reverse complement strand
CGGTCCGCACCGGCACGTCCTGGAAGTTGAAGGTGACGGCCTTGCCGCCATAGCGGACGTTCGAACTGCTGCTGACAGCGCCCATGGACGTTGCGCCCATGGCTGGGGCAGCATTGGCATGCACCGTCGCGGCCACCGGCGCGGCGCGCGGCACGATTTCCACGATGTACTCGTCGCCGCTCTGGTAGGCCATCGACTCGAAGGCGCCCTTGGTGCCGAGGATCAATTGCGCGCCATTACTGGTGGCCCTCGCATCAATCCGCTGCACGGGTGTGGCGAAGTCGGTGACGTTGATCGGCCGTTGCAGCGATGCAGGCAACTGCGCGTTGCCGATGTCCACCACCACACTGGATCCCATGTTACGCAGGTCCGGGGCGGCACCCTCCCCACTGAAGTGCAGGATCAATTTGCCGGATCCGCCATCGCCGCGCTTGAAATCGATTGCCGACACGGTGACCGCGCCAGGCAGGCGCTTGGCGGGATCGGCCATGGCGCCGGTTGCGGACTGGGCCATGGTCACGGCGGTCGTGGATACCGGCAAGGCGCCGGCGGTCGCGGCATACAAGCCCAGCGCGACCCCGATCGCGCAGGCGCGAAGGGACAAGGGGCGCCGGACAGGCCGCTGGCTCTTGGCGTTGGTGACGGTCATCGGTCTATCCCCTAATCAATTGTCTTCAAGCGCAATGGTCGCAGGCCGTTCCAACCAGCCACCCGCGCCATCCGGAACCAGTTCGATCAATTCGATCCGGTCTTCATACACAGCGGTCACCCGCCCATCACTTTGGCCCAGATACACGCCGGGACGGATCCGGTAGGTCACCTTGTCGGGTGCCATGACCAATCCCACCACGCCCGCGCCACGCCCGAGCGTTCCCACCATGTCGAAGCTGTCCAGGGGAAACTGCTCAAGCGTCTGCTTGCGTCGGCCGGGATCTGGCCGCGGGCCACTACTGTTCAGGCCACTGAACTCTTCGCTGAAGGGATCGCGAAGGTTCTGCGCGGCATACTCGAAAGTCTCGAACTGCTGCATCACCGGCAACGGGGCAAGCTGCGGTGCTGGGCGCGCCTTGACTTCGGCCACCCATTTCTGCAGGTCGCTGTTGCCCCCTGCGCACGCCGCCACCGCCGCACACAGCACGATGGTGGCCATTACGCGCATGCGGGAAGCGTGCTTGCGAATGAGATCAGTGCGCATTTCAGCCGCCTCCCTTCGCAGGTGCTGCAGCCGGCTTGGCGGCGGTGTCGACCTGGTTTGCGGTTTCTTCTTCATCCAGATAGCGGTAGGTCTTCACTGTGCCGGAAAGTTCCAGGGAACTATTGGGACCGATCTGGGCACCCGGGGTTTTGTTTTTGCCGTTGTTCACGGGCTTCAGCGAGATGTCATGCATGGTCATGATCACCACGCGCGGCAATGAGGCGACGCCACTCACGAACGCCCCGAACTGGTGGTAAGTCCCCACCATGCGCAGCGCAATTGGCTTTTCCGCGTAGAACTCCTTGGGCGTTTCCGGGCCGGGCTGGAACAACTCGTTTTCGATTCCAGTGGCGAGCGCCGTCTGCGAAATGTCGACAATGAGATCCGGCATTTCGGTCTTGCTGGGCAGCTGGCGCAGCATCTGCTGAAGTTGCTGCTCCATCTGGGCCAGCTGCTGTTTCAGGGGTTCCAGGTTTGCGGCGCGCCCCTGCTTGGTCTCGAACTCTGCTCGCAGTTCGGTTTCCTGTCCTTGCAGGGCTTGCAGTTCCGTACGCTTGTCGCTGACGAACAGCCACCAGGCCAGGCCGATGATCAGCAGTGAGAGCACGGCGCTCAAACCGATCTTGGCGTTTTGTGGCCACGAGCCGATGTTGTGGATATCCAGTTCACGCAGGCTGAGCTGTTTGTTGCTCACGATGCGGTTCCTCCCGGAGCAGGGGTGGCACCGGCAGGGGTAGCAGGTGTGCTGCCATCCCCGCCGACCTTGGGCGCATTCGGATTGACCAGCTTGACCTTGAGGTTGTACTCATAAGGCAGGCCAGGGTTTCCCGCCTTGGCTTCGATGACGTTGAGCTCGGGATTGGTCATCCATCCCGAACCTTCCAAGTTCCGCAAATAGGTGCTGACCCGTGCATTGGACTGGGATCGACCGGTCAGGGTCAGAATGTCGCCTTCCTGCTTGATCTCACTGATGGTGACCCCATCGGGCACGGTTTTCACCAGCGAATCAAAGAGATGAACCATCTGCGAGCGACTTGCCTGCAACTGCTCAATCACTTCCTTGCGGGCCAGCAATCGGCTTTTCTTCTTGTCGAGCTCGTTGATTTCGGTGATCTGGGCATCGACCTTGGTGATTTCATCGCGAAGGTACTGATTGCGCGAATTCTGGTTGGAGATGCGACCGCTGTAGTAACTCACGATCAGGAACGAGATCAGCACACCGGCCAATGCCGCCAGCCCGAGCATGCCGTAGAACTCTTTCTGGCGGGCTTTTCGACGCTCCGCGCGCCAGGGTAGGAGATTGATCTTGGCCATCAGTCGAAGCTCCTCAACGCGAGCCCGCATGCGATCATCAGGGCCGGGGCATCCTGCGCCAGTGCATGTGCTTGCACGCGCGGCCCCAATGTCATGTGCGCCAGCGGATTGGCTATGGTCGTGGACACACCCAATTGTTCCTCGACCATCTGGGCAATGTTGGGGATCGAGGCGCACCCGCCCGCCAACACCACATGATCGACCCGATTGAACTCGCTGCCGGCGTAGAAGAACTGCAGCAGGCGGCTGACCTGTTGCACCAACGCTTCCTTGAACGGATCCAGCACCTCGATCTCGTAACTTTCCGGCAGCCCGCCCTGGCGCTTGGCCAAGCCCGCCTCCTCGTAACTCAGGCTGTAACGGCGCATGACCTCGTCGGTCAGTTGCTTTCCGCCGAACACCTGTTCGCGGGTATAGATGCTGCGGCCGCCGCGCAAAACATTGAGCGTCGTCATGGTGGCCCCGACATCGATCAGTGCCGCCATGCCGTCGCGCGGCACGTTGAGCGAACCGGACATCAGCGCGAAGGCGTTCTCGATGGCAAAGGCCTCGACATCGATCACTCGGGGAGTCAATCCACCCAGCTCCAGCGCGGAAGTGCGCATTTCGACGTTCTCTGAGCGCGACGCGGCCAGGAGCACCTGCAGCATCTCGCTATTACCGGCCATCGGTCCGAGCACCTCGAAGTCGAGGTTCACTTCCTCGATCGGATACGGGATGTAGTTGACCGCCTCCAACTCGACCTGCGACTCCATCTCGCTTTCATCGAGATCGGCCGGCATCGGCATGATCTTGGTGATCACCGAGGATCCGGAAACCGCAGCGGCAGCGAACTTGACGCGCGAACCCGAGCGTGCAACAGCGCGCCGGATTGCCTCGCCCACCGCCTCGACCTCGACCAGGTTCTTCTCGACCACTGCGTTCGGGGGCAATGGCTCGACGGCATAGTGCTCGACCCGATAACGGTCGCCCGTGCGGGACAGCTGCAAGAGCTTCACCGCGGTCGAACTGATGTCAACGCCGATCAACGGCGGATTCGTTTTCATTACCAGACCCACGGTATCTCCCCTTCCCACGGGCGCTTACGCGCACTTGGTGCTCCAGTACATGAATAACGGACTTTTCACACATTGGCAACCCATATGGCAAATCGCCCCTGCCTGAACAACCCCAATTCGCGCCGTACCTGCCTCCATCAAACGCTTTCCAGCGCGGAAACGGGCCACCCCCCGCGGCCCATTCATGACAGAGGCCTACTCTATACTCCGCAGCTACGCCTGCCGCAATCGGAAGTTGTGCAATGCCCCGCCTCCCCCGCTTCCTACGCTGGTTTTTGCTGGGTTCAGTCACATTTGCGTTGATCGGCGTGATCGCCGCCGGAATCCTGGTGTACGTGGTCTCCGCCCGATTGCCGGACGTGCAGTCGCTGCGCAACATCGAGTTGCAGGAACCGATGTACGTCTACGCCCGCGATGGCCGCCTGATCGGCCTGTTCGGCGAGATGCGCCGGTATCCGGTGAACATCCAGGACGTGCCGACGCGGGTCAAGCAGGCGTTCCTAGCCGCCGAAGACGCGAACTTCTACGAGCACCATGGCGTGGATTTCACCGGCGTGGCGCGCGCGGTATGGCTACTGGCGAAGACCGGGGGGCAGGAGCGGGTAGCCGGCGGCTCCACCATCACCCAGCAAGTCGCCAAGCAGTTCTTCCTCAGTTCCGAATACAGCTTTCGCCGCAAGTTTGCCGAAATGCTGCTGGCGATGAAAATGGAGCGGGAACTGGACAAGGACGAGATCCTCGCCCTGTATCTCAACAAGAGCTTCTTCGGCAATCGTGCCTACGGCATCGCTGCGGCCGCCGAGTACTACTACGGCAAGACCCTGAAGGAACTGAGCCTGGACGAGATGGCGGCCCTGGCCGGCACGCCCAAGTTTCCGTCCAGTGGCAACCCGTTGGACAACCCGGAACGCAGCCGTGAACGCCGCGACCACTACATCCTTCCGCGCATGGCCGCGCTCGGCTACATCAGCGCCAGCCAGGCCGCAGCCGCCCAGGCTACGCCCATGCACGCAGCGCCACACGAGCGCCAGATCGAAGTGCACGCGCCGTACGTGGCGGAAATGGTGCGGCAGGAGATGATTGCGCGCTTCGGTGGCGATGTCCTGAGCAAGGGTTACCACGTCACCACCACCATCGACCCCAACCTGCAGGCGGCCGCAGTCACCGCGGTCATCGAAGGCTTGCGCGTTTATGACCATCGCCACGGCTGGCGCGTGCCCGAGCAGAAGGTCGAACTCACCGATGGCATGGACCCCCAGGCGATTGCCGCCCAGCTGCGCAGCACCCCGCCGCAGGCCGGGCTATTGCCCGCAGTGGTGGCCGGCAGCAACGGCAAAGGGCTGCAGGTCGTGCTTGCCGATGGCAGCCAGCTGACCCTGGGCAGCGCCGCGACCCGCTGGACCGGCAAATCCGCGGCGTCACTGGCAAAACGTGGCGATGTGGTGCGCGTGCGCCGCGACACTGACAGCAAGCCCGATGCAGAACCAACATGGCTCCTGGACCAGTTACCGCGTGCGCAGACCGCCTTGATCTCGCTGGATGCCGACACCGGCGCGCTGCGCGCCCTGGTCGGCGGGTATAGCTACGCCGGCAGCAAGTTCAACCGCGCCACCCAAGCGCGCCGGCAACCCGGTTCCAGCTTCAAGCCGTTCCTGTATGCCGCCGCGTTCGAGCGCGGCTTCAACCCGGCATCGATCGTGCTGGATGCACCGGTGGTCTTCAAGGACCGCCGAGGCCACATGTGGCGCCCGCAGAACGACAACGGCAACTTCGCCGGCCCGATGCGCCTGCGCGAAGCCCTGGTGCAGTCGCGCAACCTGGTCTCGGTGCGCCTGCTGGACGCGATCGGGGTGGATTACGCACGCCGTTACATCAGCCATTTCGGGTTCGACGAAGCCAGCCTCCCGCCCAACCTGTCGATGTCGCTCGGCAGTGCCTCGTTGACGCCACTATCAGTGGCGCGTGGGTATACGGCCTTCGCCAACGGTGGTTTCCTGACCACGCCATTTTTCATCGACAGCATCCGCGATCGCGACGATAAGGAGGTGTTCAAGGAAAAGCCGCCGACCGCCTGCCCGCAATGCACGGTGGTCCAGCAACCCGGGCAGGCCAACGCGACGGTGGCGCAAACCAGGGTTGCTGGCTTCGACCTCAGTCCGACTGCAAGCGCTCCCGCTACCACCACGACTGCCGCGAGCCTGGCGACCAGCAAGGCACCCGGCAAGGCAACTGCCGATGTGACGCCAGTGCCCGCCAAGCCGGTCGATCCGGATATGCTGGTTGCACCGCGCGCGATCGACCCCCGCGTGGCCTTCCAGATGCAATCGATGATGCGCGACGTGGTCCGCCGCGGGACCGCGACCGCTGCAAAGGTCCTAGGCCGCGATGACATCGGTGGCAAGACGGGTTCCACCAATGACCACCGCGACGCTTGGTTTTCCGGCTTCGGCGGGCAGTACGTGACCACGGTCTGGGTGGGTCGCGACGATTTCCGTTCGCTCGGCTATCGCGAATACGGCGGCAAGGCAGCGCTGCCGATCTGGATCAACTACATGCGGGCCGCGCTCAAGGACCAGCCCGAACGCAATCCGGATCCTCCCACTGGCATGATCCAGGTGAGCGTCGGCGCCGGCGGCAGGCTGCTGCCTGCGGGTAACGGCGGCATCGTGGAATGGATCAAGGCCGAGGACATGGACCGGATGGAAACGTACACCCAACCCGATACCAACCCGAACGCGCAGCCGGACGAGGATGCGTTCGATATCTTCTGAACCTGCCTTGCCCGGCGCCGGGCAAGGCGGGATGCACACTGGCGGGCGCTCCGGTACAGTCCATCCAAGCCGGTTCCGGGGATGCGCGATGCCGAACACCCGCCAGCACGCCAAGCACCACGCGCACATGCATGCGCAGACCCGCACCCGCGAACGCCGCCAGCAGTTGGCCCACGAGGCCGCGCGGCTGATGGCTGAAGGCGGCATACGCGACTTCCATATGGCCAAGCTCAAGGCCGCGCAGCGGCTGGGCATCCATGACGACGCTTCATTGCCGCGCAATCGCGAGATCGAAGAGGCGTTGCGGGAATACCAGCGCCTGTTCCTCGGCAGCGACCAGGCGTTCGAGGTCCGGCGGCGGCGCGAAGCAGCTCTGAATGCACTGGAGTTCTTCCGCGATTTCGAGTCGCGGCTGGTCGGTGCCACCCTGGATGGCACCGCCGATGCAAACTCGGAAGTCGCCTTGCACCTGCACAGCGACGATGCCGATGCAGTTCCACGCTGGCTGGACGAGCACGGGATACCCGCGCAATCACGCAGCCGGCACCTGCGCCTGGATCGCCAGCGCGAAGACGATTTTCCGGTGTGGCTGTTCAGCGCAGAAGACCTGAGCTTCGACCTCACCGTACTCCCGGGCGATGTGGTGCGCCAGGCACCACTTTCAGGTGTGGATGGCAAGCCGATGCGGCGCGCATCGCTGGCGCAGCTGCGGGCCCTGCTCGCGGAGGAGGAAATCGCCGGCTACGAAGCGCCCTCCTGAAGCGCTGGCCACCCCAACAAAACGCCCCGCGATGCGGGGCGTTTTGCGTTCGGCGATCCGCCGGCAATCAGCGCCCGCCAACCCCGACGTAGTCGCGGGTCGCGTGGCCTGTATAGATCTGGCGAGGGCGGCCGATGCGGTTTTCGGGATCTTCCTGCTGCTCCAGCCAATGGCTGACCCAGCCGGCGGTGCGGGCGATCGCGAACATCACGGTGAACATCTCCACCGGGATGCCCAGCGCCTTGTAGATGATCCCGGAATAGAAATCGACATTCGGGTAGAGCTTGCGCTGCACGAAGTAATCGTCCTTCAACGCCGCTTCCTCAAGCCGCACGGCCACTTCCAGCAAGGGGTCATCGACGTTCAACGCGCCCAGCACTTCGTGGGTCATCTTGCGTACCAGCGCCGCGCGCGGGTCGTAGTTCTTGTACACGCGATGACCGAAGCCCATCAGGCGGAAGCCGGACTCCTTGTCCTTGGCCTTGTCGATTGCCGACTGCACGTTTTCCGGGCGGCCGATCTCGGCCAGCATTTTCAGCACCGCTTCATTGGCGCCGCCATGCGCCGGCCCCCACAACGCCGCCACGCCTGCGGCCACGCTCACGTACGGATTGGCACCAGTGGAGCCGACCAGGCGCACGGTCGAGGTCGAGGCATTCTGTTCGTGGTCGGCATGCAGGATGAACAACAGGTCCATGGCCTTGGCTGCGACCGGGTTCAGCTCAAGCGGCTCGCTCGGCACTTCCATCATCATGTGCAGGAAGCGCGTGGTGAATTCGAGATTGTTGCGCGGATACGGGACCGGCCAGCCGATTGAATACCGGTGGCAGGCTGCGGCAATGGTCGGGACTTTGGCGATCAGGCGCACCGCGGCCAGGCGACGTTGCTCCGGATCTTCCAGATCCAGGTCGTTGTGGTAGAAGCTGGCCAGCGAGCCGAGCATGCCGGTCAGCATCGCCATTGGATGTGCGTCGTGGCGGAAGCCGTACAGGAAGGTACGGAATGCCTCGTGCATCATCGTGTGGTGGGTGACTTCGTGCTCAAAGCCCGTCAGCTGGCCCTGGGTCGGCAGCTCGCCGTGCATCAGCAAGTACGCAACCTCGGTAAAGCTCGATTTTTCAGCCAGTTGCTCGATGGGATAGCCGCGGTACAGCAAAACACCGGCATCGCCATCGATATAGGTGATCGCCGATTTGCAACTTGCGGTGGCGCCAAAACCCGGATCGTAGGTGAAGCAGCCAGTTTCCTTTGGCAGCGTGGCGATATCGACGCAAGGCTGGCCAAGCACCGGCTGGATCACCGGCAAGGTGACCGACGTGTCGCCGGCGGTGAGGGTCATCTGATCGAGTTGCGACACGACGCGCTCCTGTAATTCGAACGGCGCGGCTGCGGTCGCAAGACGACGGGCAAGCCGCGCTGGGGGTCGCGCATTATCGCACAGCGGTTTGGAGCGGTTGCTCGGCAAAACGTACCGCATACGCACCGCCGACGCCGTTTCCGTCTAGCGGAGACCGTGTCCGCAAACGCAAACGGCCACCTCGAGGGTGGCCATTTACTGACATTCGCGCGCGATTACTTCCCGTAGCGCTTGCGGAACTTGTCGACGCGGCCGCCGGTATCCAGGATCTTGTGCTGACCGGTGTAGAACGGGTGCGACGACGACGACACTTCCACCTTGACCAGCGGGTATTCGTTGCCGTCTTCCCACTTCACCGTTTCCTTGCTGCCAAGGGTCGAGCGCGTCAGGATTTTGAAATCTGAAGTCACGTCCTGGAAGACGACGTCACGGTATTCGGGGTGGATGCCGTCTTTCATGGCGTGGACCTGAATTGAAGCGGGAGTGAGCCGCGTATTATAGCGACCCTCCTGCACGACGTGCAAGCATGCGGTGTCGGTACCCAGCCGCGTCAGCAAGCGGCCAGCGCCGACTCAAGTAAACCCTCGAACCTGCCCTGGTCGTAACGCATCAGGATCGCTGCATGGTCCTCGCCGCTGCCCTGCCAGTTCCAGTCGACGATCGTGGCGCCGCGAGTATGGCGCCCCTCCAGTTCTACTGTCAGCGGGCGATCAAGCATACCCATCGCCCCGTCGGGCGCCAGCGCCAGCGCCATCGCCAATGCATCGGCGGCATGCCAGCGCTCGCCGCGACCGGCCCGTGACCAGGCGCGGGTATGCGCGGAGATTCCAGCATAAAAACGCGCCCGCGGCGATTCCGCCGTCAGCCAGCGTTCCACCTCGGCATGTGGCAGCCCATGCACCAGCACGGCTTCCCAATCGACCAACTCGATCCGCGGGAACGCGGAGAACACCAAATGCGCCGCTTCCGGGTCGAAGGCGATATTGAATTCGGCGGCCGGGGTGATGTTGCCGTGCGCGCTGACTGCGCCACCCATCACCACGCAGCGGGCTATCCGTTGCGGCAAGGTCGGATCGAGCTTCAGCGCCAGCGCAATATTGGTGAGCGGGCCAAGCGCGACCAACAGCAGCCGTCCCGCGTGGACGTGCGAAAGCCGCAGGATGGCCAATGCGGCATGTTCGGTCTCGGCCTGGCGCGTCGACGGCGCGTAGCTGGTATCGCCTAAGCCGTCACGGCCGTGCACATAGGCGGCGTCCAGTGCGGGATGCAGCAGGGGGGCATCGGCACCGGCAAACACCGGCACGTCCACGCCGCACACTTCACACAACTTGAGGGCATTGGCGACGGTGTGTTCCAAGCCGACGTTGCCGGCGGCAATGGTCAGCGCGACGACCTCATGGCGGGGGTCGTTGAAGGCCATCAACAGAGCCAG
>JBDSIA010000127.1:0-3331 GCA_039918175.1 Thermomonas sp. | reverse complement strand
CTCGGAAGTGAAACACAGCTGCGCCGATGGTAGTGTGGCTTAAGCCATGCAAGAGTAGGTCATCGCCAGGGTCTTTTTTTAAAGCAAAACCCCGTCTCGTCTGAGGCGGGGTTTTGTCTTTGTGGCCGCCACAGTAAGTTGCCTCGCATGCCGCCACTTCAAACTAATGCGGCTTGGCGACAGCGAGTGACGAGCTTTGGCGATTATCCCGCCACCTTCAATGCCGCAGACAACATTAACCCGACAACACAAAAGAAACCGCCAAACCACACCATGCTGCGCATGGCATGCATGTCGGCTATGTAAGCGATGCCGTGAAGGATTCTGAACACGATGAACGCGATCGCCAACCAGATGATGTGCTGGCCGTCCACTTGGGCGAACTGCGCCATCAGTACGCTGGCTGCGAACGGCGGGAATGCCTCGTAAGCATTCAATTGGGCGGCATACGCGCGTTGGCTGCGCGGATTTTCCTGACGGGCTTGCCAACCGCGCGGGTCGCGGTTGTTGTAACGCTCGCCTCCGGCCTTGGCGACCGAAACCCAAACGTAAGGTAGTGCGGCTGCAATCAGGATGCACCAGTACGCAATTGACATCGGAAGCTCTCCCCGGTTGATGGAGGCACCAGCCTAGCCGAAACCGGGCAAGGGCTTTCCGTGAGCGGCATGCGGTACGTCCGTTACCTAGGGGCTGTGGCTGGCATTGCCATCGCCATGGGATGCATGGCGTCCCGCGCCGCCTTGAACGGATTGCCCTTGTACCAATTGGGCCATTGGCCATCGCTGGCGAGCAGCGCGCCGACGGTCTGGACAGTCTCCAAGTCCTGGATGATGCCGTCGACCTTCCATGTGGTCGCATCAAACTGGTCGCCGGGCTGATGGTAACGATTGTCGGTGTAGTCCTTGTCGGCGGCCTTGCCGGCGCTGAGGCCACCATCGATCAGGTCGCTGCCGCTTTTGACATACAGGGCAAGTACGCCTGCCTTGGCGAAATTGAAGTGATCTGAACGGAAGTACGAGCCCGCTGCGGTGTTGTTCTCACTCACAGCCTTGCGCTTCTGGTCATCGAGCACGTGCTTGAGGCGATCCTCCAGTTCCGAGCTACCTTGGCCAACCACGGTAATCGTGCGGGCCTTGCCGATCGGCGACAGCGCATCGATGTTGAAGACAGCCACTGTCTTGTCCAGCGGCACCACCGGATGGGCGACGTAGTACTTGGATCCCAGCAGGCCCGATTCCTCAAGCGTCACCGCCAGGAACAGAATCGAGCGCTTGGGTGGCGATGGCGCTTTGCGGAATGCTTCGGCGATTTCGAGGATCCCGGCGACGCCGGTCGCGTTGTCGACAGCGCCGTTGTAGATGTTGTCTCCGCCGCCTCCGGCAGACGCTTCGCCAGCATGTGTACCCAAATGGTCCCAATGGGCCATGTAGATGAGGGCTTCGTCCGGGGTTTCGCTGCCTGGCAATAGGCCCATCACGTTGCGTGATGTCTTTTCGATGATGCTGCTTTTCAGCTCGAACGACAGCTTGGCGTTGATCGGTACCGGCTTGAAGCCACGCTTGTTAGCAGCGGTCCGCAGCTTGGCCAGGTCAAGGCCGGCGCCTGCGAACAGGGTGCTGGCGGCCTCGCCCGTGATCCAGCCCTGCGCCGGCAAGCGCGGGGCGGGATCGTCCTTGGCGGGCAAGTCATATTGCGGGCCCGACCAGGAATTCCTCACCACGTCCCAGCCATAGGACGCACCTTCGGTGTCGTGAATGATCAGTGCGGCGGCGGCACCTTTGCGCGCGGCCTCGTCGAACTTATAGGTCCAGCGCCCGTAGTAGGTCATCCTTTTGCCGTCGAACAGCTTGGCATCGTGGGCATGGAACCCGGGATCGTTGACCAGCATCACCACGGTCTTTCCTTTCACGTCCAGGCCGGTGTAGTCGTTCCAGTCCTGCTCCGGCGCATCCACGCCATAGCCGATGAAGACCAACGGGCTGTCACTGACATTGAGGTCGGCTTGGCCGGTGCGGGTGCCGATCACCATGTCGGTGCCGAACTTCAGTTCCTGCGGCTTGCCAGCCACGTCGAGCTTGAGCGAGGTCGACTCGTCCGCCGTGGTCTCGACCATCGGCACAGTCTGGAACCAGTCGCTGCCATTGCCGGGTTGCAGGCCGATGCGGGCGAACTGGGTCTTGATGTAGTCGATCGTTGCATCTTCGCCGGGCGTGCCCGGGCCCCGTCCGCCGAAGGCATCGGACGACAGCGTCTTGACATGCTCCTCGAAGTCCCTGCCATCAATGGCTGCGGAGAATTCATGACCGCTGCTTGGTGCTGTCGGGGCTGCCTGTGCTTGCGCCTCGACATCAGTCGTGGAGGTGTCGTTGCTGCGGGGACTGCAGGCGCACAGTGCCAGCAAGGCGAGTAGAAGAACGGCATGGCGCATCTTGGGACTCCAGTTCGAGTCCCGTGATTCTAACCATGATGCCTGCAAGGGGACGTCTGTCCGCAGGTGAGGTATCAGTCTTTGGGTGGCGTATTGCCATCGAAACGAATCGCAGTCGCGCCGCGCAGGCTGCCGATGCGGGCACTGGCATGCACATAGAGTTTCACTTCGCGCTCGAACAAGAGCGAGCCTTCGACTACGGCATTCGGGCCGATCACGATCCGCGGAATCTTCTGCTTGCCCATCCGCAAGCCACTCCAGGCTTTGTTTGGCTTGTCGACGTGGATGCCGCCCTTCACGTGCGAACCAACGCCGACGGTGATGTCGCCGTTGACGGTTTCGATGCCGCCGCCGAGGTCGGTTACGACCATGCCGATGGCGCCGTTGACGGTTTCAATCCCACGCGACACCTTGCCGCCACGGTCCACGAAAATACCGCCGTTGACCGTCTCGATGGCCCCATCGATCTGGGCGCGCTCACCGATGTGGATGCTGCCATTGACCGTGGTCAGCGAGCGGGACTGGATATCGTCATCGGCACGGATGCTGCCGTTCACGGTTTCCGCCTCCTCGACATGGGCGCCCGCCTCGATCTTGATGCTGCCGTTGACGGTGCTCAGGTCGCCATAGGCTTGGCCCGCTTCGGCGGTGATGCTGCCGTTGACTTTGTCGATGTCCTGACCAGGGGCTTGCGTAGCGTGGTCGTGGGCGGCGGCGGTGCCCGACAGAATGAAAAGGGCGGCGAATAAAAGAGAAAGGTTCATGCGGAACTCCGGGGCGTGTTGCAGGCTGTGATGCGGCCAGCGCGGGTTTGGTTTAAATGGATGTAGAGATGTCGTCCATTGGCAGGCCTTCGCTACAATCGTCCCAAGCTTGCACCAAGCCCTCGCCGGGCATCGCCCA
>JBDSIA010000126.1:0-3456 GCA_039918175.1 Thermomonas sp. | reverse complement strand
TCGTCGCCATTCCCGCCCGCTACGCCGCGTCGCGCTTGCCCGGCAAGCCGCTGCGCCTGATCGGCGGCCAACCGCTGGTCCTGCATGTGGCAAAGCGCGCCTTGGAGGCCGGTGCGCGCGAGGTGTGGGTTGCCACCGACGACACCCGCATCGCTGATGCATTGGCGGGAAGCGGTGTAAATCTCGCAATGACCTCGATCAACCATGCAAGTGGCACCGACCGTCTGGCCGAATGCGCACGCATCGCCGGCTGGAGCGACGAAACCATCGTGGTCAACCTGCAGGGCGATGAACCCTTCGCGCCGGCAGACGGCGTTGCCTGCGTAGCGCATGCAGTCGCTGACAGCGCTGCCGGCATCGCAACACTGGCGACACTGATCGACGACATTGAGACTTTGCTGGATCCGAACGCGGTCAAGGTCGTGCTGGCCGGCAATGGTGATGCACTGTATTTCAGCCGTGCGCCAGTGCCGTGGCCACGCGATGCGTTTGCCCGTGATCGCACCATGATGCCGGACGGGCGCTGGCTCCGGCACATCGGCATCTACGGGTACCGTGTCTCCGCGTTGCAGGCGTTCGCGAACTTGCCGATGGGAATGCTGGAACAATCCGAATCACTGGAACAACTGCGCGCTCTGGAAGCGGGTTGGCGGATCGCCGTGCGATTGGCGCCATCGCCCTTCCCGCCGGGCGTTGACACGCCTGAGGACCTGGCGCGCGCAGAACAGGAGTGGCAACAGCGCAATGGCTAAAAAATTGGGTGTATTGATCGTGTGCCTGGGCAATATCTGCCGTTCGCCGATGGCGGAAGGCGTTTTGCGTGCGCGCCTTCAGGAAGCTGGGCTCGAGGAGAAGGTGCACGTGGATTCCGCGGCAACTGGCCGCTCGCATGTCGGTTATGCGCCGGACGAGCGCGCGATTGCCTGCGCCGCCAAGCATGGCGTGGACATCACCGGGCAGCGTGCACGGGCATTGACGATGGAGGATTTCAGCGCCTTCGATTTCATCCTCTGCGCTGACCGCACGATCCTGCACGATGCGCGCATCCGCAAGCCACGCACCGCGCATGCCGATGTCGAACTGCTGATGGAATGGAGCGGGCTTGGCAAGAAGGACGTGCCGGATCCGTACTGCGGCGATCCGCGCGATTTCGAGCGCGCGTGGAAGCTGGTGGATGCGGCTGCATCCGGGGTCGTCGAACGGATTCGGCAGGGACGTTTCTGAGCCGGCGCAAGCCCGACGACACCATTCCCGCCTTCGACGGCAAGGCGTTCGCGGGCAGTCTGCCTGCCGCGCCCGGCGTGTACCGGATGCTCAATGCCGAAGGTGGCGTGCTCTACGTCGGCAAGGCGCGCGCGCTGCGCAACCGGGTCGGCAGTTATTTCAATGCGACGCCGAAACCGACCCGGATCATGTCGATGCTGGCGCAGGTCGCCAAGATCGAGGTCACCGTCACCCGCAGCGAGGCTGACGCACTGCTGCTGGAAAACCAGCTGATCAAATCGCTGCTACCCCGCTACAACGTGATGTTGCGCGACGACAAGAGTTATCCGTTCGTGTTGTTGACCAATGAGCAATGGCCGCGACTGGCGTTCCATCGTGGGCCGCGCGCCTTGCCCGGGCGCTACTTCGGCCCCTATCCCAGTGCGGTGTCGGTGCGCGATACCTTGAACTTGATGCACAAATTGTTCCGCCTGCGCAGTTGCGAAGACAGCGTGTTCCGCAACCGTAGCCGGCCCTGCCTGCAATATCAGATTGGCCGCTGCAGTGCACCCTGCGTGGGCCTGGTCGATGCCACCGATTACGCGGAAGCCGCGCGCCGCGCAGGCCTGTTCCTCGATGGCCGCAGTGAAGAACTCGGTGATGAACTCACCGCCGCGATGCAGGCGGCCAGCGAGAATCTTGAATTCGAAAGCGCCGCGCGCTTGCGTGACTTGATCGCGACCATTCGCAAGTTGCAGGCCCGCCAGTACGTGGATGGCCGCAATGCCGACCTCGACGTGCTGGCGGTGGCGATGCAGGGTGCATCCGCCTGCGTGATGCTGCTGGCCTTCCGTGATGGCCGCAACCTTGGTACGCGTGCATTCTTTCCCAAAACCAATGGCGAAGACAGTGCAAGCGAAGTCATGGCCGCGTTTGTTTCGCAGTACTACGCCGAACAACCGCCTCCGCGCGAAATCGTGCTGGATCGTGATATTCCGGATCGCGATCTGATCGAGCTTGCGCTGGCCGGCCATGTCGGGCGCACGGTCGAACTGCGCACCAGTGTGCGTGGCGAGCGGGCCGCGCACTTGGACCTGGTACGCCGCAACGCCGAACTTGCGCTGGCCACAGAATTGACCAGTAGCAGTGCCCAGCAGGCGCGGGTGGAGGACCTGCGCGAGATGCTGGGATTGGCCGAAGCGCCGAAACGCATCGAATGCTTCGACATCAGCCACACCATGGGCGAGGCGACCGTGGCGTCCTGCGTGGTGTTCGATGCCGCCGGTGCTGTCCGCAGCCAGTACCGGCGCTACAACATCATCGTTGGGGGCAGCGCCGGGATCGAGCCGGGTGACGACTACGCCGCCATGCACCAGGCCTTGCAACGAAGGTTCCGGCCCGCGGCCGAAGGCGCCCCGGACGTGGTATTGCCGGATGTGCTGCTGATCGATGGCGGCGCAGGGCAGGTCGCCCAGGCGCAGGCTGCGCTGCAGGAAAGTGGTGTTGCCGGCGTCGCGCTGATTGGCGTGGCCAAAGGACCTGCGCGCAAGCCGGGCGATGAAACCCTGCTGCTGCCGGATGGCCGTGAACTTCAGCCAGGCGCTGCCTCGCCCGGTCTGCAACTGGTCCAGCAGGTACGCGACGAAGCGCATCGTTTCGCCATCACAGGTCATCGCGGGCGTCGGCAAAAAACGCGAAGCAGCAGCCGCCTGGAAGACATTGCCGGCATCGGGCCGCGCAGACGCGCTAACCTGTTGCGTCATTTCGGCGGACTGTCGGGATTGAAAGCGGCGGCAGTGGACGATATCGCCCGGGTCGATGGCATCAACCGGGCATTGGCAGAACGGATCTGGGCCAGCTTGCATGGCATAGCACGCGATGCAGCCGGAACACAGGAGAGCGAGTGAAACTGACGATTCCCACGTGGCTGACATTGATCCGCATCGCGATGATCCCGGTGCTGGTGATCGTCTATTACCTGGACTACCGCTGGACCAACGTGGCGGCAACCGCGATCTTCGCGTTCGCATCCATCACCGATTGGCTGGATGGCTGGATCGCCCGGCGCTGGAACCAGTACTCCACCTTCGGCGCATTCCTGGATCCGGTGGCGGACAAGCTGATGGTGTCCACCGCACTGGTGATCACGGTAGAGCACCATCACACGATATGGATAGCGCTGTGGGCGTCGGTGATCATTGGCCGCGAGATCGCCGTGTCTGCACTGCGCGAATGGATGGCTGAAGTGGGCCA
>JBDSIA010000125.1:0-7363 GCA_039918175.1 Thermomonas sp. | reverse complement strand
GACGCACAGAAGACCTCGCAGGCATTGATGGCCAGCATCGGCGCGCGCAAGAGCGGTAAGCCCAGTCCTGCGCTGGACCGAGAGCAAGTCGGTTATCTGCTTGGCGCGGATGTAGGCCGCACCTTGGCGCCGGTTAATGGCGAGTTCGATGTGCCAATGCTGCTGCGGGGCTTGAAGGAAGCCACTACCCCAAATGCCAAGACCTTGTTGAGTGACGAGGCCGCAAATGCAATCCGCAGTGCGTTCTCAGCGCGCATGCAGGCAGCAAGGCAGTCCCAGGCCACCGAAATTGGCCAGGCCAACCGCAAGGCGGGCGAGGAATTCCTGGCGCAGCACAAGACGGTCAAGGGCGTGTTCACCACCCCCGTCGGCCTGCAGTACATGGTCTTGCGCCAAGGCAATGGCCCACGCCCGAAACCCGGTGAGCGCGTGCGCGTCAACTATGTTGGCACCCTGCTGGACGGCACCAAGTTCGACAGTTCGTATGATCGCGGGGAGCCCGCCGTATTCGGGTTGAACCAAGTCATCCCTGGCTGGTCTCAAGGTGTCGGCATGATGCCGGTTGGCGGCAAGTACCGCTTCTGGATCCCGGGCGACCTAGCTTATGGTGAGAAGGGAGGCGGTGATGGCGTGATCGGTCCCAATGCCACGCTTGTCTTCGACATCGAACTGCTCGGCGTCGAATAAACTGCTAAAAACGCTCCCGCCCATCGCATGCGGTGCCTGCATGCATCCATTTCCTGTTCCGGAGTCATGATTCGATGAAACCCGTTGCCCGTGCCACCGCCTTAGCCATCGCCAGCGTGCTTGCACTCGGCGCCTGCGACAAGACCGCGCAGAAACCTGCCGACACCAAGACCGACAAGCCGGCGGAACCCAGCAAGGATGTGGCTGCCGATGGCAAGTCCATCTATCCGGGCCTGCCGACCGAGAAGGAGCAGATCAGTTACACCATCGGCATGGCGATGGGCAAGCAACTCGGCGAAATCAAGGACGAGGTCAATCTCGACACGGTGGTCAAGGGAATGCGCAGCCAGATCGCCGAGGAAAAGCTGCTGTTGACCGAAGACCAGGCCAAGACCATATTCGAGTCGTTCCAACAGAAGATGCAGGCCAAGCACATCGCCAAGATGATGGCCGATGCCAAGAGCAATCTGGATGGCGGCAACAAGTTTTTGGCCGAAAACGCCAAGAAGCCGGGCGTGACCACCACGCCGTCAGGCCTGCAATACGAAGTGGTTACCGATGCCAAGGGCGCCAAGCCGGGAGCCAAGGACGGGGTCAAGGTGAACTACAAGGGCAGCTTGCTGGACGGCAAGACCTTCGACAGTTCCTACGACCGTGGCGAACCGGCGGTGATGCCGCTGGACGGCGTGATTCCGGGCTGGAGTGAAGGCCTGCAGTTGATGCCGGTCGGCGCCAAGTACAAATTCTGGATTCCCGCCAGCCTCGCCTACGGCGAACAGGCACCGCCGATGATCGGTCCCAACCAGGTGCTGGTCTTCGAGGTCGAATTGCTCGACATCGTCAAGCCGCCGTCCGCACAGTAATCGCGTCGATCCGGAAGGGGACGTATCCTCGTGGTGCGTCCCCTTTAATTTTGGCTGGGACTATTTGTCCACAGCGCCCTTGCTAAGAACGGAACCTCGTGCATGCGCGTCTGTATTTTCGGCACCGGTTATGTTGGCTTGGTCACCGGCACTTGCCTGGCCGAGGTGGGCCATGACGTCATCTGCGTGGATATTGATGCAGCCAAGGTCGAGGGTCTCAACAATGGCGTGATCCCGATCTACGAGCCGGGCCTGACCCCGATGGTCAAGGCAAACCATGCTTCGGGCCGCTTGCGCTTTACCACTGACGCCCAAGCCGGGATTGCGCATGGGGACATCATCTTCATTGCAGTCGGCACACCCCCGGATGAGGACGGTAGTGCCGACCTGAAGCATGTGCTGTCGGTGGCAAGCACCATCGGCCAACTTTTGCAGCGGTCGTCGGTGGTGGTAGACAAGTCGACGGTCCCGGTCGGTACCGCGGACAAGGTACGCGCGACGATTGCCTCGGCTTTGCAGGCGCGGGGTGCCAACATCCATTTCGACGTGGTGTCCAATCCGGAATTCCTCAAGGAAGGCGCCGCGGTCGAGGACTGCATGCGTCCGGACCGGATCATCATCGGCGCGGACAGTGCCGGCGCGATCGAGCAACTCAAGCGCCTGTACGCGCCGTTCAACCGCAATCACGACCGCATCGTGGCGATGGACGTGCGTTCGGCCGAACTGACCAAGTACGCCGCCAACGCGATGCTGGCGACCAAGATCAGCTTCATGAACGAGATCGCCAATATCGCCGAGCAGGTCGGCGCGGATGTCGAGCAGGTGCGCAAGGGTATTGGCTCGGACCCGCGGATCGGCTGGCACTTCATCTATCCCGGTGCCGGCTATGGCGGCTCCTGCTTCCCGAAGGACGTGCAGGCATTGGCGAAAACCGCCCAGCAGCATGGATTGCAACCACGCTTGCTGGAGGCGGTGGAAGCGGTCAATGACGCGCAGAAGGGTCACCTGTTCGAACTGGCGCTGCGTCATTACGGCGGCGCGGCTGCGCTGCGCGGCAAGACGTTCGCGGTCTGGGGGCTGGCGTTCAAGCCGAATACCGACGACATGCGCCAAGCGTCGAGCCGTCGCCTGATGCAACAGCTGTGGGACGCAGGCGCGCGCGTTCAAGCCTTTGATCCGGAAGCGATGCCCGAGACCGGGCGCATCTTCGGTGAGCGCGAGGACCTGAAACTGTGTGAATCCGATTCGGAAGCACTGGACGGCGCAGACGCGCTGGTGGTGGTGACCGAGTGGAAGCAGTTCCGCAGCCCCGATTTCAGTCGCCTGCAGGCATCGCTTGCCGACGCAGTCGTGTTCGATGGCCGCAACCTGTATGAGCCGGCCGATGTCGAGGCCGCTGGTCTTGCCTATTACGGGATTGGTCGCGGTCGTTCGTTAGTGAGGAATTGATGTGTCGATGGATGTAAACGAACAGCGCTTGGTCGACTTGGAAATGCGCGTCGCGTTCCAGGAACAGGGCATGCAGGAACTTAGCGATGCGCTGGCCGCTGCGCGCGATGGCGACTCGCGCAATGCATTGCTGTTGCACCGGGTGCTGGAGGAATTGCGACAATTGCGTAGCTCGATGGCAGCCAGTCCGTTGACTGGCGATGCCGCCAACGAACCGCCACCGCCGCACTACTGACCCTCATGACCGATTCCCTGCGCGACCAATTGCTTGGATTGGGCTTCAAACCGGCGCCCAAACCTGCGACCAGGCCCGAACGCAAACCAGAGCGCAAACCAGAGCGCAAGGACAATCGCGCTGCAGACCACCGCAAGCCATCGAATGCCGGCAACTCGGGGCGTCCCGGTCAATCCGCGAAGCTGGCACTTGCAAGACAGGGCGAGTACACCGGACACAAGTCCCATCCGCAGCAACCACGCGGCACCGGCAAGCCTGCACGCAGCCGTGAGGACATCGATCTGGCCAAGGCTTATGCGATCCGCGCACAGAGGGAAAAGGACGAGCGCATCGAGGCCGAACGGCTCAAGCAGGAACAGGCGCGATTGCGCCGCGAGGCCAAGGCCAAACTGACCGATCTCGTGGCCGGCAACGGTTTGAATGCCACCGATGCCGAACACGTCCGTCATTTTGAATACGGCGGCAAGATCAAGCGCATCCATGTGACTGCCGAGCAACTCAAGGCGCTCAATGCCGGCGAGCTTGGCGTGCTGCAACTGGAAGGGCGTTACCTGCTGGTCAGCGCCGAATTATTGGCGCAAGCCGAAACCGTGTTCGCGCCCGCGGTGGCACTGAAGGTGGATCCAAATGCCACACGCGAAGATGATCCCTACGCAGATCCGCAATACCAGGTGCCCGACGATCTGGCCTGGTAATGCGGCCGTGGATCATTCTGGGTCGTAGTCCAGATTCGAGGCCAGCAAGCGTTCCGCTTGTTGCAGTTCAACACTTTTGCGGCGCGCATAGTCTGCGGCTTGTTCCTTCGACACACGCCCGACCACGAAATACTGACTGCCGGGATGGCTGAAGTAATAGCCTGATACCGCTGCAGCGGGATACATCGCGAAGCTCTCGGTCAGGGTGATGCCGGCATTTGCCGTGGCATCCAGCATGTGGAACAACGTCGATTTCTCGCTGTGCTCCGGGCAGGCCGGATACCCCGGCGCCGGCCGGATCCCGCGGTATTTTTCCTCGATCAGCGCGTCCGCATCCAGCACTTCGTCGGCAGCATACCCCCAGAATTCCTTGCGTACGCGCTGGTGCATGCGCTCGGCAAGGGTTTCAGCCAAGCGATCAGCCAGCGCCTTGAGCAGGATCGCGTTGTAGTCGTCATGATCGGCCTGGAAGCGGGCGACGTGCGCCTCGATGCCAATGCCAGCGGTCACCGCGAAACCACCAATCCAGTCCTGCCTGCCTGAATCCTGCGGCGCGATGAAGTCGGCCAGGCAGAAGTCCGGACGTTCGACCGGCTTGTCGACCTGCTGGCGCAGGAAGTGCAGGGTGGTCGGCACACCATCCACGTCGACCAGCACATCATCGCCAAGCGCGTTCGCTTGCCACAGCCCGATCACAGCCTTCGCCTGCAGCCATTTTTCATCGACGATGCGCTTGAGCATGGCCTGCGCGTCTGCGAACAGCTCGCGCGCCTGCACGCCGACGACTTCATCATCGAGGATCGCCGGATAACGCCCGGCCAGCTCCCAGGTATTGAAGAAGGGAGTCCAGTCGATCAGCGGCAGCAACTCGTGCAGCGGATAGTCGTCGAACACGTGCAGTCCGGGTTGCACCGGTGCAGGTGGATCGTAATGTGTCCAATCGCCATCGAATCGCTGGCTGCGCGCTTTTTCCAATGTCACCAGGCGTTTGGCATCGCCACGGTTGCGGTGACGCAAGCGAATCTGTGCGTAATCCTTCGCGGCTGTTTCGACGAAATCCCGATGCAAGTCCGAAGACACCAGAGACTGGGCGACGCCGACCGCGCGCGAGGCGTCCTTGACCCAGATGCTCGGCGACTTGTAATGCGGATCGATCTTCAGCGCGGTGTGCGCGCGTGACGTGGTCGCGCCGCCTATCAGCAGCGGCAGTGTAAAGCCCTGCCGCTGCATTTCACGGGCGACGTGGCTCATTTCTTCCAGCGACGGCGTGATCAAGCCGGACAGGCCGATCATATCGGCGCCGACTTCGCGCGCGGTGTCCAGGATCTTCTGCGCAGGCACCATCACGCCCAGGTCGATGATCTCGAAGTTGTTGCAGGCCAGCACCACGCCCACGATGTTCTTGCCGATGTCGTGCACGTCGCCCTTGACCGTGGCCATCACGATCTTGCCGTTGTTCTTGCCGGCATCGCCGGTGCGAAGTTTCTCGGCCTCGATGTAGGGCAGCAGGTGCGCAACCGCCTTCTTCATCACCCGCGCGGACTTGACCACCTGCGGCAGGAACATCTTGCCGGCGCCGAACAGGTCGCCGACCACGTTCATGCCGTCCATCAGCGGGCCTTCAATCACGTCCAGCGGACGCGTCGATTGCAGTCGTGCCTCTTCGGTGTCCTCGACCACGTACTGGTCGATTCCGTGCACCAGCGAATGACTCAGGCGCTTGGCTACCGGCTCATCGCGCCAAGCCAGGTTCTCGACCTTCTTCTCGCCTTTCTTGCCCTTGAAACGGTCGGCGATTTCCAGCATGCGCTCAGTGCCATCGCTGCGGCGGTTGAGCACGATGTCCTCGACTCGTTCGCGCAATTCGGCGTCCAGGTCGTCGTACAGGGGCAGGGCACCGGCATTGACAATACCCATGTCCATGCCCGCACGGATCGCGTGGTACAGGAACACCACGTGGATCGCCTGGCGAACCAACTCGTTACCGCGGAACGAGAACGACACGTTCGATACGCCACCAGAGATGTGGCTATGCGGGAAGCGCCTGCGCAGTTCGCACGCCGCTTCGATGAAATCCACCGCGTAATTATTGTGTTCCTCGATGCCGGTGGCGATCGCGAACACATTGGGGTCGAAGATGATGTCTTCCGGCGGGAACCCGATTTCCGTCGTCAGCAGTTGATAGGCGCGCGTGCAGATGTCGACCTTGCGGGTGATGCTGTCGGCCTGGCCTTCTTCGTCGAAGGCCATCACTACTACGGCCGCGCCATAGCGGCGGACCAGTCGCGCCTGGCGCAGGAATTCGGTCTCGCCTTCCTTCATCGAGATCGAATTGACGATGCCCTTTCCCTGCAGGCACTTCAGGCCGGCCTCGATCACGCTCCATTTCGAGCTGTCGACCATCACCGGGATGCGCGCGATGTCCGGCTCGGCAGCGATCAGGTGCAGGTACTCCACCATCGCCTTTTCCGAATCCAGCATCCCTTCGTCCATGTTGACGTCGAGCACCTGCGCGCCACTTTCCACCTGCTGGCGAGCCACCGCAACAGCTTCATCCAGCCGGTTGTCGAGGATAAGCTTCTTGAACTGTGCGCTGCCGGTGACATTGGTGCGCTCACCGACGTTGATGAAGTTGGATTCCGGCGTGATCTCCAGCGGTTCCAGGCCGCTGAGGCGGGTATTGCGAGCCAGCGTGCTCATGCAGCGTCGGCCAGGCTCGGGGCGGCCAATTGTGGAATCGCCCGCGGCGGAACGCCTTCGACAAGTTGCGCGATCGCCGCGATATGTTCTGGCGTGCTACCGCAGCAACCGCCGACCAGGTTCAACAGGCTGGAGGCAACGAATTCGCGCAGCACATCAGCCATGTCCTCGGGCGTTTCGTCATAGCCGCCAAACGCGTTAGGCAGGCCGGCGTTCGGGTGGCAGCTGATGTTTGTGTCGGCAACCTGGGCCAGGACGTCGATGTGCTGGCGCAGATCCTTGGCACCAAGCGCGCAGTTCAGGCCAATCGCGAGCGGTTTGGCATGGCGCAGCGAATACCAGAACGCCTCGGCGGTCTGGCCCGAGAGCGTGCGACCGGAGGCATCGGTAATGGTTCCCGACACCATCACCGGCAACCGTGCACCGAGCGCCTCGAACACATCGTCGATCGCGAACAGCGCGGCCTTGGCATTGAGCGTGTCGAACACGGTCTCGACCATCAGTACATCAGCGCCGCCTTCGATCAGGCCATGTGTCGCCTCACGATAAGCCTCGGCCAGTTCATCGAAGGAAATCGCCCGGAAGCCGGGGCGGTTCACGTCGGGACTGAGCGATGCGGTACGCGAGGTCGGCCCAAGTACGCCGATCACGAAGCGCGGCTTCGCAGGATTGCGTGCCTCGGCTTCATCGCATGCGGCGCGCGCGAGTGCGGCGCCTTCCCGGTTCAATTCGCG
>JBDSIA010000124.1:0-3784 GCA_039918175.1 Thermomonas sp. | reverse complement strand
ACCAGCAGCACCTCAAGTGCTTGGTGATCTCCAACATGGTGTCCAGCATTCCCGCCTACAACGCCTACGCACATGACGTGCTGATGCCGAAGATGGATCAGAAGGCGTTGAAGGAGATCCTGGCCCTGGAAGCAGCGAAGAAATACGACGACCCGCGCTACGAAGCATTACTGATGCCGTTCTACGAGGAGCACATCCTGCGCATGCCGGCGGCGCAGTGGCCGGATCCCGTCTTGCGTACTTTCGCGAAGCTCAACAAAAAGGTCTACGTACCGATGCAGGGGCCCAGTGAAATGGGCGCCAGTGGCATCCTGGCGGACTGGGATCGCACGAATGACCTGAAGGACATCACCGTCCCGACCCTGGTGATCGGTGCAGGCCACGACACCATGGATCCGAAGTTCATGGAAAAGATGTCGACGCTGCTCCCGAACGGCCAGTTCCTGCTAGCACCCAATGGTGGCCACATGGCAATGTACGACGACCAGCAGGTCTACATGGATGGCCTCATCCACTTCCTCAAGAGTCTTGATCACGACAAGTGATGACTCCCAACCGATTGCATGACGCACGCGAGGAACTGGCCAACGCCCTGACCCACGGCTTGGGCGCGACCGCAGCGCTGGCCGGCGGCGCGATCCTCGTCACGCTCGCGGCGCGCAATGGCGATGGCTGGCAATTGGGCGCGGCCATCGTGTTCGGCATTGCGCTGCTGCTGCTGTACATCGCCTCAACCCTGTACCACGCAGTCCAGCATCCGGTGACCAAGGGTCGGCTGAAAGTGTTCGACCATTGCGCGATATACATATTGATCGCCGGCACCTATACGCCGTTCACCCTGATCGGGTTGCGCGGACCGGTGGGTTGGTGGCTGTTTGCCACCATCTGGGGGCTGGCGGTGGCCGGGGTGGTGTTCAAGCTCTTTTACACGGGTCGTTTCAAGAAGCTGTCCACGCTGATCTACGTCGCGATGGGCTGGCTGATCCTGGTCGCGGCCAAGCCGCTGGTCGCGGCGCTGGATGCATGGACCCTTGGCTGGCTCCTCGCCGGCGGCCTGTCCTACACGCTTGGCACGGTGTTCTACCACCGCCCATCACTGCGCTACTCGCATGCGATCTGGCACCTGTTCGTGCTCGGCGGCAGCGTCTGCCATTACATCGCGGTCTTCGCCCAGATCCACATGCATGCCTGAATGGCTATGGACGCATTCACTCTGGGTTGACTTACAAATGTCGACAGTCTGCGGATGACTGATGTGACTTCCCAGCTGAAATCTTCCCGTCACTGGGTGTCCCGACATCCATGGGCGACCTTGGCGATGCTGGTTGTGCTCGGCATCTTGCTGCTGCTGCTGTTATGGGACTGGAACTGGTTCAAGCGCCCGATCGAACGACGCGTCACCGCGCAAACCGGGCGCGAATTCCATATCGATGGCAATCTCGACGTCGATCTGGGTCGCACCTTGACCATCACCGCCGAGCACCTGCGCTTCGGCAATGTGGCGTCGGCGCGCGAGCCGGAGTTGGCAAGCACGGACCGTCTGGAATTCGACCTGCGGTTCTGGCCACTATTCCGGGGAGATGTGCAGATCCCGAGGATTGCTCTCGACAAGCCAGTCGTGCACCTGCAGCGCGACCCCAAAGGGGTCGGCAACTGGGTGTTCGGGAATGGCGACACAAAGCTGCCCGAATTCCGCAACGTGCGCATCCACCAAGGGCAGGTGACTTATTTCGAGCCAGCCAAGCGCACCGACATCAAAATCAATGCGGACAGCGGGGCCAAGCGCGCCACCGATGCCGAGGCGCCCATCACCGTGGACGGCGGCGGTACCTGGAACGGCAATGTCTTCAGCATGCGCGGCACCGCCGAATCGCCGCTGGAGTTGCGCGATGCCGCCCGCCCCTATCGAATCGACATCAAGGCGACTGCAGGGCCCACCAAGGTCCACGCGCGCGGCCATCTGCTGGACCCATTGCGCTTCCGCGACTTCGACCTGAAACTCGCCCTGGCCGGAAGCAACCTCGCAGACCTCTACCCCCTGATCGGCGTGGCGACGCCGGACACGCCGCCGTATGCACTGGACGGTCGATTCACACGCGACATCGAAGACGCCAAGCGCAGCACCTGGCGCTACGGCGGCTTCAGCGGGAAGGTCGGCGATAGCGACCTGCGTGGAGATGCGTCGGTGACCGTGGGTGGCAAGCGTCCATTCTTCAAAGCCAATCTGGTGTCCAAACGGCTGGACTTCGACGACCTTGGCGGGTTCATCGGCAAGGCGCCGCAGACCGGCGGGCACGAATCGAGCACTCCCGCACTGGCTGCAAAGGCCGCCAAGGAAGCCGCGAGCCCCCGCCTGTTACCGTCCGAGCCTTACAAGCTCGACAAGCTGCGGGCGATGGATGCCGATGTTCGCCTGAAAGCGCAGCGCGTCCGCACGATTACTTTGCCGATCGACGATATGGACGCGCGCCTGCAGATCAACGACGGCGTGCTTCGGCTGGACCCACTCAACTTCGGCGTGGCCGACGGCGACATCCGGTCCACCATCCGCATGGACGCGCGCGAGCGCACCATCCGCACCCAGGCCAAGATAACCGCGCGCGGCATGACGCTCGGAAAGCTCATGCCCAAGGCCGACTTGGGCAAAACCGCAATCGGCAAGGTGCGCGCAGACGTAACGGTCACCACCCAAGGCAACTCGATCGCGGCGATGGCGGCCCATGCTGATGGCGACGCCGAAGCCGGCATGGGCAGCGGCCAGGTCAGCAAGCTGTTGATGGAATTCGCATCCATGGACCTGGCCGGCATCCTCAAGATCAAGCTGACCCACGACAAGCAGATCCCTATCCGCTGCGCGTACGGCGACTTCGCGGTGAAAGACGGCGTCATGACGCCGCGTGCGCTGGTGTTCGATACCACCGAGGTGCGCCTCAACGGCCATGGCATGATCGATCTGGACGATGAACACCTGGACTTGACGTTCAAGGCGAAAAACAAGAAATTCAGCCCGCTGTCGCTGCGTTCGCCGTTCTACGTCCGCGGCACCTTCAAGGATCCAAACGTGCGTCCGGACTATGTGCGCATGGGGTTGCGCGCGGCGGCGGCGGCGGTATTGGCCAACGTGGCGGCGCCGCTGGTGGGACTGGCCGCCACCACCGACCTTGGCCATGGCAAGGACGCCAAGTACTGCACGCAGAAAGGCGGCTGAAGCCGCCGGGCATTGGCTCAGGACGCGATGTAACGCTGCAGGTGGTCCAGTTCCTGGCGTTGTTGCTCAATGACCGCCTTGACCAGGTCGCCGATCGAGATCACGCCGATGACCTGGCCGTTTTCGACGACCGGCAAATGGCGGATGCGGCTGTCGGTCACCAGTTGCATGCACATATCGGTGTTGTCGTTGGGACCAACGCTGACAACTTGGGCGGTCATGATGTCGCGCACCGGGGTGTCCTTCGAGGAACGTCCCTGCAAGACCACTTTGCGGGCGTAGTCGCGCTCGGACAGGATCCCGGCCATCTGCGGGCCTTCCATCACCAACAAGGCGCCGATGCGCCGTTCGGCCATCATGCGGATTGCATCGATCACCGGGGCATCCGGCGAAATCGAATGAACGTCAGGCGATTTCATGTCCAGCAGTTGACGCACCGTGCGCATGGCTCGCTCCTTGCAAGTTGACAGCCGGTTCCGAGTTTACCCCGGCTGCCGGCTGCCAGCGGTCCACCAGATACAAGGGCCGCTGCTTGGACTCTTCGTACATCCGTCCCAGGTATTCGCCGATCAGTCC
>JBDSIA010000123.1:0-2308 GCA_039918175.1 Thermomonas sp. | reverse complement strand
GTGGTCGCGTGGACCATGTCGGCATCTACATTGGCGGTGGCAAGTTCCTGCACGCGCCGCGCACTGGCCGCGATGTCACCGTCTCCACCCTGACCGAGGGCTACTGGAGCAATAAGTACCTGGAAGCACGCCGGATCACCGTCGGTAGCTGACCCTTGCAGCTAGAACGCAAAACGCCGCCCACGGGCGGCGTTTTGGTTTGCGGCGCCCACATTCTCAAGGCGGCGCATCCGCCTGCCGATAGCGCGCCACGGTTTTTTCGATGTCTTTGCTCAGCGTCATCACCTTGGTCGCATATTCCGACAACCGATTGTCCTCTTCGCTCACAGGGGTCCACGTCGGCACCTGCACCGGCTTGCCGGCTTCGTCCAGAGCCACGAACACGATCACGCAGTGCGTGCACAGGCGACCTGCATCGTCCGACATCGGATCGCGCGCACGCACGTCCACCGCGAAATGCATCGAACTGGTTCCGGTATAGACCAGCGTTGTCTGGATGGTGACCAGGTCGCTGATCCCGATCGGCGCCACGAAGCGGATCCCGCCCACTGCCACCGTCACGCTGTAGCGCCCGCTCCAGCCGACCGCAGCTGCGTAGCCAGCCTGGTCAATCCATTTCATCACGATCCCGCCGTGCACCTTGCCGCCGTAGTTGACGTCGGAGGGTTCGGCCAGGAAACGCATGGTCAAGTCACGCTGATGGCCACTCATGCAGTCCCTGCTCCTGTCTCAATCATGGAATACGACTTGATCATTGCGCGACGCGACGTGCGGGTGGATCACGCGGCGTCGCCCGCCTGCATGCCGACGTTGGTGGATGCCGCATCATAAATTTGCTGGTCCAGCATCCCGGTTTCCCGGGCCACCAGCACCGGCACCAGGATCTGCCCAGTCACGTTGGTCATGGTCCGCATCATGTCCAGCACGCGATCAATCGCATACAGATAGCCGATCACCTGAAGTGGCAGCCCGGCGGCGCTGAGCACCACCGTCGCCATGATCACGGCGGTGCCTGGTACGCCGGCGGTGCCGAAGCTGCCCAGCACCGAAGCCAACGCGATGATCACGTACTGCGTGACCGACAGCTCGATGCCGGTGTACTGGGCGATGAACACCGCGGCCAGCGCCGGGTAGATCGCACCGCAGCCGTCCATCTTGATCGAGGCGCCCAGCGGCACCGCGAATGCCGCGTAATCCTTGTCCACGCCTAGGTTGTGGATTGCCGAGCGCAACGAAACCGGCATCGCCGCGAAACTCGATGACGCCACGAACCCGACCTGCATGCCCGGGAATGCGCCGCGGAAGAACTTGAGCGGGCTCAGGCCATGCGCCAGCAGCAAGCCGCTATAGACCACCAGGATGTGGAACGCACACGCCGCATACATTGCAATCACGAACTGCAGCAGCGGCTTGAGCTGTTCGAAGCCATACCCGCCGACCAACGCCGCAATCAGGCCGAACGTGCCGATCGGAGTGAACTCCAGCACGAAGCGCGTCACCTGGATCATCACCTCGCTGGCTTCGCCGGCCAATTTGCGCAGGCCCGCGGTCTTCTCGCCAAGCTTGACCAGTGCAAACCCGATCAAGCCAGCGAAAAAGATCACTTGCAGCACGGTCCCGTTGTTTGGCACCAGCACTTTCATGCCATCGGCATTCTTGCCCGGGGCCGCGCCCGACAATGCCGCGAACGGATTGGATGGCACGATGTGGAACAACATGTCGAGCACGCCCGGCACGTCCTTGGGCTTGTAGTCGGAAGCAATCTGCAGGACGCCCACGCCAACGCCCGGCTTGAAAACATAGCCGGCCAGCAGCCCCACGCCCACTGCCAGCACCGCAGTCAGCGCGAACCAGGCAAAGGTGCGTCCCGCCAAGGCGGCGATGGACTTTTGCCCGGCCAGCGAGGAGACCGCATTGACCACCGCGAAGAACACCAATGGCACCGCGATCATCATGATCAGGTTGACGTAGACATCGCCAAGCGGCCCGAACCATTTTTCGGCGCCCGGCCCGAACGCCCAGCCTGCCAGTGCGCCCAGCACGAAGCCGGCGACTACGCGCTTCCAGAACTTGATGCCGAACCACCACTTGAACATGCGCGCGATCCACTTGGACAAGCCGCGACGATAACCCGGTCGCGATGCCGCCGTCAGTGCCACTGATGCAACAGTGTCGCGCCGCTGAAGCCTTCTGCAGCCATAATTCGGCAACTCTTCGGAAATCCCGCATGCACGCGACCAAATCCGCCCTTGCCTTGGTGATCCCGCTCGCTGTATCGCTTGCCGGATGCGCCAGCACGTCACGCCAC
>JBDSIA010000122.1:0-4009 GCA_039918175.1 Thermomonas sp. | reverse complement strand
GTCTACATGGCCGACTTCGAGGATTCGACCTCGCCGACCTGGGCCAACCTGATTGAAGGCCAGCGCGCATTGCGAAAGGCGGTCGCCGGCACCCTGGACTGGACCGGGCCTGATAAGAGCCGACCGGACGGCAGCAAGCTTTACACGCTCAAGCCCGAGGACGAGCGGGCGGTGCTGTGCGTGCGCCCGCGCGGCTGGCACCTGGACGAGAAGCACGTGCTGGTCGCTGGTGACGCGGATGAGCAACGAATCTCGGCATCGTTGTTTGACGCGGGCCTGTTCGCGTTCCACAACGCGGTCACGCTGGCAGCGAAGGATCGCGGCCCGTACTTGTATCTACCCAAGCTGCAATCGATGGAAGAAGCGGCGCTGTGGGACGACGCGCTGGCCCACATTGAAACCGCGCTCGGGCTGGCGCATGGGCAGATCAAGGTCACGGTCCTTATCGAAACCCTGCCGGCGGCGTTCGAGATGGACGAGATCCTGCATGCATTGCGCGCGCGGATCGTCGGCCTGAATTGTGGCCGCTGGGATTACATCTTTTCGTATATCAAGACCTTCCGCGCGCACCGCGACAAGGTGTTGCCGGAACGCGCGCAGGTGTCGATGACCCAGCCGTTCCTGAAGGCCTATTCGGATCTGCTGATCCGCACCTGCCACCGCCGTGGTGCCCACGCGATGGGCGGCATGGCGGCGCAGATTCCGATTTCCGGCGACGCAGAAGCGAACGAGGCAGCGATGTCACGCGTGCGTGCCGACAAGCTGCGCGAAGTCACCGCCGGCCATGACGGCACCTGGGTCGCGCACCCGGCGCTGATCCCGCTGGCCCGCGAGATCTTCGATGCACGCATGCCCGAAGCGCATCAGCAGCACGTGCTCCGGGATGACGTGCAGGTCACGCGCGAAGACCTCATCAAGCCGCCAATTGGAACGATCACGCGGGCCGGCTTCGAGAACAACATCGAAGTCTGCGTGCGTTACCTCGCCGCATGGCTGGATGGCAGCGGCTGCGTGCCGATCCACTGGCTGATGGAAGACGCCGCGACCGCCGAGATCGCCCGCACCCAGCTTTGGCAGTGGATCCATTACGCCGATGACGGCCGTGAACCCTTGCACCTGGACGATGAAACACCGGTCGATTCCGTGCTGCTGGAGCGCGCCCTGATCGCCCTGCCAGTCAAGTTGCAGGACCGCCTGCGCCTGCCCGGCGGCAGCCGCATCAACGAGGCCATCGGAATGCTCGACCACCTCACCCACGCCAACACATTGATCGAGTTCCTGACATTGCCGGCGTACGAACGACTTGATTGACCCGCCCGCGCGGTGACATTTCCTCCCTTTTGCCACACAACAGCCGCTCCCACACAAGGACCACCTGACATGAAGACCACCATGCATTCCGCCGAACAGTTGAAGCTGGACTGGGCCAACAATCCGCGCTGGGCCGGCGTGACCCGCACCTATAGCGCCGAAGACGTGGTGCGCCTGCGCGGCACCGTGCATGTCGAGCATTCGCTGGCGCGCCTGGGTGCGGAAAAACTGTGGAAGTCGCTGCACAAGGAAGACTTCGTCAACGCGCTCGGTGCGCTCACCGGCAATCAGGCGATGCAGCAGGTCAAGGCCGGTCTCAAGGCTATTTACCTGAGTGGCTGGCAGGTTGCGGCCGATGCCAACGTGGCGGGCGAGATGTACCCCGACCAGTCGCTGTACCCGGTCAACTCGGTGCCGCAGGTGGTCAAGCGCATCAACAACTGCCTGTTGCGCGCCGATCAGCTCAACCATGCCGAGGGCGACGACAGCATCGATTACCTGCAGCCGATCGTGGCCGATGCCGAAGCCGGGTTCGGCGGCGTGCTCAATGCTTATGAGTTGATGAAGGCGATGATCGAAGCCGGCGCTGCCGGCGTGCATTTCGAGGACCAATTGGCATCGGTCAAGAAGTGCGGGCACATGGGCGGAAAGGTGTTGGTGCCGACCCGCGAGGCGATCGAAAAGCTCACCGCCGCGCGCCTCGCCGCCGACGTGATGGGCGTGCCGACCTTGATCGTGGCGCGTACCGATGCCGAAGCCGCAGATCTTGTGACCTCGGACGTCGACGACAACGACAAGCCGTTCTGCACCGGTGAGCGCACCGTCGAAGGCTTCCACAAGACCCACAAGGGCCTGGATCAGGCGATCAGTCGCGGTCTTGCGTATGCGTCGTATGCCGACCTGGTCTGGTGTGAAACCGGCAAGCCAGACCTGGAATTCGCGCGCAAGTTTGCTGAAGCGATCCACGCCAGGTTCCCGGGCAAGCTGTTGGCCTACAACTGCTCGCCGTCGTTCAACTGGAAGAAGAACCTGGACGACGCCACCATTGCGAAGTTCCAGACCGAACTGGGCGCGATGGGCTACAAGTTCCAGTTCATTACCCTGGCCGGTTTCCACGCACTCAACTACGGCATGTTCAACCTGGCGCATGGCTATGCGCGCCGGCAGATGAGCGCGTTCGTGGAATTGCAGGAAGCCGAGTTCGCCGCTGCCGACCGTGGCTTCACTGCGGTCAAGCACCAGCGCGAAGTGGGCACCGGTTATTTCGATGCGATCAGCCAGACCATCCAGGGGTCGCAGACCTCGACCATGGCACTCAAGGGTTCCACCGAAGAGGAGCAGTTCCACGGCGAACGCGCCGCCGCATAGCTTGAATTCGGGGCCCCGTCGCCGGCAGCCGGCGGACGTTTGCAGGATTCATGGCGTGGTCGCCCGCATGCTTTGCCCCGAACGCAGGCCGGTCCTGGCTCCGGTCCGCGTTTGCTTTCCGGTATTCTGATGAAATCCATCGTATCGGGGGCGGGGGAGTGGGCAACGGCGTGGAGGCAATCGCACGGACATCCACAAGCGAGCAAGGCGTTGACGATTCCAACTCGTCCACGCTCACCTTGGACGAATACGCGTTGTTCACCCAGATCGCCAAGCCGCGCCGCGTCGAGGCCGGCCAGAGCCTGTTTCGCCGCGGTGATCTTGGCACCACCATGTACGTGGTTGCGCATGGCGCGATTGACCTGGATTTCGGCGATGACCTGGTCGGCAAACGCCTGACCGCGCGTGAATTCCTTGGTGAACTCGGCCTGCTCATCGGCGACCATGCGCGCAGCGCGGATGCAACGGTGGCCGAGGATGGCGTTGTGCTGGAACTCGGCCGCAGCGAATTTGATGCGCTGGCCAAGCGCGACCCGCAGATGCTAGCGCACTTCCTGCGCCGCGCGATCATGCGGGTGGTGCACAACGAGCAGGCCTTGATCGCCCGCCTGCGTCGCCGCAACCAGGATCTGGAGACGACCCTGGACACACTGCGCGCCACTGCGCACCGGCTCAACCAGACCGAACTGTTGACCCGCACCGATGAACTGACCGGGTTGTTGAACCGCCGCGGTTTCACGATGGACGTCGACCAGCGGCGTCGCAACAGCAGCCTGGGCGGACTGGCGCTGGTGTTGATTGATTGCGACCGCTTCAAGGACGTCAACGACACCCACGGTCACCTGGCCGGCGATCGCGTGCTGCAAAGTGTCGCCAACCTGCTGCGCGCGGTGGCCGGTCCGGACGACATCGCCTGCCGCATTGGTGGCGACGAGTTCTGCCTGCTGGTACGCGGACAGCATCGCGAAGAACTCGAGCGCATGGGCGACTACATGCTCGGCAGCGCGCGGATGTTGCAACGCATGCATAGCAAGCCGCCGCAGATGACCACGCTCAGTATTGGTGCCTGCCTGATTACCGATGACGGCAAATGGGAAGACTGGTACACCAAGGCCGATACCGCGCTGTATCGGGCCAAGCGCCTGGGCGGCAATCGCGTGGAATGGCAGGACTGAACAAGTGCCGTCGATGACCCCGATCACCGACAAGCCGCAGGTCCGCACCCTGCTGCTGACCGACCTAGTGGAGTCCACGGGCTTGGTCGAGCGCATCGGTGACCAAGCCGCGGCCGAATTGTTCCGCGCCCATGACCGCATGGTGCTGGAACTGC
>JBDSIA010000121.1:0-9809 GCA_039918175.1 Thermomonas sp. | reverse complement strand
CCAGATGGACATCAACGAAGCAACCGCCGTGCCGCCGTCGCCGACCGCCGTACCAGCGCAGGAAGACAAGACCCTAGCCCTGCTGACCCACCTGTCAGGCATCATCCTCAGCTTCATCGTGCCACTGGTTATCTGGTTGACCAACAAGGACAAGGCCGACAAGGGCTGGCTGAACGACCAGGCTAAGGAAGCCCTGAACTTCCAGATCACGATTGCCATTGCGTACGTGATCTGCACCGTGCTGGTCGTCATCCTGATTGGTGGCTTGCTGGCGCCGATCGTATGGTTGGTCAACGTGATCTTGTGCATCATCGCTGGCATGAAGGCCAACGAAGGCGTGGGGTACCGCTACCCGTTCGCTCTTCGCCTGATCAAGTAGGTCTTCGTCGCCGCTGGCGGGTATTTGGTCGCTGGCCGGCGGGCTTCGTCGGAATCAGGCGCGGATGGGCCATTGGTTGGCTTGTGGGGCTCATGAACACCCCCATCATCTGTATGGGCCGGACTGTTTCCGGCGGGAGCCGAAGATGCAAGCCATTACTGAAAGCACGATCCAGACCCTATCCCCCAGCCTGGCCGACCGCCAGTGGGCAGCCTCGGCACATTTTCTGGCCTTGCTACTTGCACTGCTGACGGCGTGGATGGTCGGTATTGCCGGCATCGTGGGAGCCGGGATCGTCTACCTGCTCAAGCGCGACGATTCTCCGTTCGTGGCCGAGCACGCGCGCGAGGCGATCAATTTCAACCTGAGCATGCTGCTGTATTCGACGGCGGCCATTGCGCTGGGCGTGGTGCTGGCAGGCGCCACGGTACTGACACTCGGTATCGGTTTGATCGTGACCGCGCCCGCCGGACTGCTTTTGATCGTGGCTGCCGCCGCGATCGCAGTGATGTGGCTGGTGTGTAGCCTGGTCGCCGGCTTCAAGGCGTGGAACGGCGAGCCGTACCGCTATCCGCTGAGCATGCGTCTGATCGGCTGATCGACTGGGCAAACCAGTCCAACCAGCAACCCACAAACGCACGACCCGCATCAGGAATAATGCGGGTCGTGTGGTTTTGTTGCTGCGGATCCCGCACGCCGCGAGTAAGCCAACGTGCGGCGGCAGCGGCTACCCATCTACTTGCGGCTGGTGTATTGCTCCAGGCCCTGATAGCCGGTGTGATCGATGCGATCCAGGCGCTCGTCCAGCGGGGGATGGGTCTTGTACAACTGCGCCAGTCGGGACGAATCTGCGCCGAGCGCGGTCATTTTCTGCAACACGGAATATAGCGCCAGTGGATTGAAGCCGGCGCGGGCGAGGTAGATCGCCGAGGCCTCGTCCGAACGATATTCGGCGCCGCGGTCCAGGCTGGTCATCATCACCATGGCGCCGTGGTTGGCGACATAATTTTTAGCCATGCTAGTGGCCAGGTTGCCGCCACCGCCCACATGACTCATCGCGATGTCCTTGCCCGCTCCCATCATCTCCTGCTTGTGGATGACCTCGTAATGATCGCGCTGGACGACATGGCTGATCTCGTGACCTACCACGGCGGCGACTTCGGCGTCGTCTCCAAGTAACTGGTAGAGCCCGCGTGTCAGCAGGATGTAGCCGCCCGGTGCAGCAAAGGCATTGATCTCGCCGCTATCGATGATCCCGAACGTCCACGGCAGGTTGGGACGGCTAGTTTGCGAGGCCTCCCAGCGTCCGATCAGGTTGACCCGGCGTTGCGCCGCAACATCCTGCCACAGCGGCGCAGCGCCAAGGATTCGGCCGGCGATTTCCGGGCCCAGCGCACGCTCTTCGTCGGTGATCTCCTGCTCCGACTTTGGAATTGCGTTAGCCACGCTGCCGAGCATCCCATTGCCGATATTGCCACCAATCGCCGACAACAGGCCGCGGGCGCCGCCAAACATGCTGCGCTTTTGAGGCTGGGCCGCTTGCGCGGGGGTATCCGGCTGCTTGGGCTTGAATTCGGTTGCGTAGCTCACATTGCTCGAGCGCCACCCATTGCCAGCCGCGGCCTGGGCGGCCGCATCCGGAGTGACCCGATACGATTCCAGCAACGCGAGCTGGGTTGCATCGAACGCGGCCACCTTCAGCTTGCTCTCGTCCAGTCCGCGCACGCCTGCCGTCTCGCTGACCCGCCCTGCGCCCGCCTTGCCGCTGAACAGCGCCTGCGCGGCGCCGCCGGTTGCCTTGTTGGCATACGCCAGCCGCACCTCGTTGACGCGCACGAAGCCGGGTTTGCCTTCCGCAAGCGCCAACTGGAACCACAGGCCGTCCTGGCCGGTGACTGTCACCGCGGCGTCGCGATTGAGGGTGGCGATGGTTGGGCTGGCGAAATCCGGGCCGCCGTGCACAGCGACCGTGGGCTTGCTGATGACACCCGAGTTGGCGGTGTGCTCGGCCAAGGCAGGGCTTGTGGCGCCGAGCAACAGGACGACTGGCAGGACGAATGAAAAACTGGCAATGCGCATTTCAGGCCTCGATGTGCGGTTGGTGTTCCTTGTTTAAATACGGATTGCAAGCGGAAAGCGGCCATTCCTCGTTGGCATTCAGGTCCTGGCCGAGCAATTCGCGCAGGCGCAAGCGCTCGCCACGATTGTCGTCGTCAACATTGTCGTCGATCATCGCCGCCGCAATCGCCACCCTCACCATACCCTGATCGTCAATGCGCAGCGTATGTTCGTTCAGGTGCTGGTAAAGCAAGTCGAGTTCGCGCTTGGCATTGGCGTATGCGTCAGTTTGGTCGGTACCCGCCCAGACCAGCATCATCAAATCGTCCAGGATCTCGTGCAGCCAGCTCTTGCGCTCTACAATTCCCTCGATCATTACCGCGTCGGCCCCTGAATACAGGAAACGCCGCAACCGCCGCCTGTATTCGCGACGCCGGCGGGTAGCGGCGTGTCCGGAAAGTCCGGGGTCCGCCACATAGCGCAGGCGCGCCATCACCAGGCACGGGTATTTGCTGGCCTCGTATGCGTCGCGATAGTCACTGTTGCCGATCGCCCGCCCGCGTTGCACTGAGGCGTACATGCGACACAGGCCGAAGCACAGGCTGATGAAACCGACGCTGGCGAAGATGTCGATGAACACGGCGAAAAAGGTCAGGCCGATCACTGCCGCCAGCAGAAGCACGACATTGATGGCGACGAACACGCCGTCCACGTCCTCGTGCGGCTCCCCGCGCCAGAACGCGAAGGCGGTCAAAATCGACAGCCACCCGGCCAGCAGGTACTTGACCGATGGCTGTGGCATCCAGATCGCGCTGTCGGTGAGCAAGGCCTCGACCGCTTCGGCGTGGACCTCCACGCCGGGCATCATCGGATCGACCGGGGTCGGCTTGGCATCGTTGAGGCCCGCCGCGTTGTAACCGACCAGCACCACGGCGCCTTTCAGGTCTGGCATCGGATCGGTGGCGTCGCGGCAGATGGGCTTGCCTTCGATCAGGTCAGCGGCACTGATGTTGGGCAACCGCGTCTTGGTGCGCCAATTGACCCGCAACGAGTCCGGGAACGAAGACGCAAGCCTGCCGCTGGCGACGGCCGCCAGACGCAGCGAGAGCGACGGCAACGCCCAGTCTCCGATCGCTTGGCGAAGCGGCACGTCGCGCAGCACGCCATCGGCACTGCGCGAAATGTCCAGCAAAGCGCTGTGCCGCGCCATCGCCGCGCCGGTGGGCAATAGCAGGGCCACCGGTGGCCCGGGTCGCGCGGCATTTGGCGTGAGCGCAAACGCGCCGGGTGCATCCGCAACCGCGGTTGCCCCGGCTTGCGCATCCAGGCTCGGATGCAGGCGTGAAGCACCAAACAGGAAGCGGCCATTGCCCGCGTCGGCCATTGCCTCCAGCGCGGCGTCGCCATCCGGATCCTGTTGCGCGGCATCCACGAACAGCACGTCGTAGCCAACTGCGCGCGCACCGGCGCGATCCAGCGCATCAAGCAGGTCGGCATGGCGTTGTCGACTCCATGGCCAGCCCCCTTCACCTTGGCTGCGGTAATACTCGATCGAGCAGTCGTCGATTTCCACCACCGCCGTGCGCCCGGTCGGCTTTGGCTCGATCGGTCGCCACTGGATCACGGTGTCGAAAATTGCATCCTCTGCTGCGTTGAGTGAGCGGTCATGGGTCCAGTCCCACGACAGCCAACCGACTGCGGCCACCGCAATCAGCGGGTAAACCATGAACTTGGCTTGCACCATCCACTTCGAGAGCGGTCGGCGCCAGGCTTGTTCGACCACGGTCCAAGCGTCCATGAATGCCACCGCCAGGGTGGACATCACGACTTCGATCCATGTGATCAGGAAATCTGCGATTTTTCCCAGCATGCCGCGTCGATGCCTCGTTCCTGGGGGATTGGCGCCGCCCACGCGCAAACTACCGCAAGTTTCGTCCGCGTGCTGGCTCAGCGCGTGCGGTCCACCGCCAGACGTCCAAGTGCGGCTAATGCGCTGATGTCCGCGCCAAGTGTCGCAAGCGCATCGTCCATGACGGCAGAAAGCTGTCGGAGGCGTGAGCGGCTGCCTTCGATGCCGATCAATGACGGGAACGTCGCCTTATTCTGCGCGACATCCTTGCCGACAGTCTTGCCGAGGCTGGCGCTGTCGCCCTCGATATCGAGCAGGTCATCGCGGATCTGGAACGCCAGGCCCAGCGCGTCGGCGTAGCGATCCAGCGCGGTGAGGCTCGCTGTATATCCATTCGCATCGGCACCCGCAGCCAACGCGCCCAGACGCACCGATGCACGTAGCAGGGCGCCGGTTTTCAGGGCATGCAGGTGTTCAAGGTCGGCAAACGAAACCTCGGCGCCGGTTGCATCGATATCCAGCGCCTGTCCACCGCACATGCCGGCTGTCCCGGATGCGCGGGCGAGTTCAGCGAGCATGGACACCTGTCGCTCGGGTGCGAGTGATGCGGATGCAAGCACCTCGAAAGCCAGGGATTGCAGCGCATCGCCGGCCAGGATCGCGGTGGCCTCGTCGAAGGCGACGTGCACGGTCGGCTGGCCGCGTCGCAGGCTGTCGTCGTCCATCGCCGGCAAGTCGTCATGCACCAGCGAATAGCAGTGGATCAGTTCGACCGCGACTGCGGCGGCATCGAGGTTCTCCTCACTCGAGCCCATGGCGATGCCGCTGGCGTACACCAGCATGGGTCGCATGCGCTTGCCGCCATTGAGCACGGCATGCCGCATCGCCGCATGCAGCCGGCGTGGTGCGCGGTCGGTCGATGGCAGGGCGCGGTCAAGCGCGGCCTCGACGCGCAGGCGCCAGGCCGCGAACGTGCGATCAGGCATCGTCGCCGGTGTCGAACGGCTTGGCCTGCTCTGGATTTGCCGGGTCGCTGAGCAGGCGCACCCGCAATTCGGCCTGTTCCAGCGCCTGCTGGCAGCTGCGGTACAAGCCCACGCCCCGCTCATAGGCAGCCAGTGAGTCTTCCAGCGACAGCTCGCCATCCTCCATCTTGGCGACGAGGTCTTCGAGGGCATTCATCGACGCTTCGAACTCGGCGACAGGCGACGTTTCAGTAGGGGCGGGTGGTTTGCGTGGCATACACGGCAGTTTACGCGATGACAGTGTCGCGCCACTCCAGTCGTGCGTGGTGGGCCTGCAACCATGCATCCAGCGACGCGGAGAGAATGCTGTCGCCGGCGGCCTGCAACACGCCATTGCCATCGTCCAGCAAAGGCATCCCGATCCGTCGCCACGGTGGAATGCCCCGCTCCTGCAGCACATGCCTGAGTGTGTGGTGGTTCGTGCGGCGTGGCAGCAGGATGCGCTCGCCACCTTGTCTGGCGTGCACGCGCATGGGTTTGTCGAAGCGCGCGGCCCCGGCCAGTTCGAGCGTCGCACCGGTGGGAAGCTGCAGGATCTCGCTGCCGTCCCATTCACACGACCAATCGGCGGGCAGCGCCAATGCAATCCTTTGCGCATGCAGCCGGCCCCGCCAATGCTGGATGCATGCGCCTGCCCATTCGAAGCGCGCTTCGCCATCTGCACGTCCGCCAAGCAGGTCGCGCTCGATGCTGGCGATGCCATTGGCCGGCAGTGGCGGCAGTCCGCGCTGGATGACCCAGCGGCGCAACACGCGCGCACGCCGCGCTGCGGGCAATGCCTGCAGTATTTCGCCATCCAGCGTGTGCTCGTCGTTTAGCGCGCTGGACAGTGCGATCTCGTCGCCTGCGTCCAGCAGGTCGGCTGACTCCGCGCTCAACGTGGCGTTACGTGCAAGTGCGGCGCCCGCATGCGGCCAACGCGTGCGCAGCAGCGGCAGCAACTGCGAGCGCAGGAAATTGCGATCCAGACTGGCGTCGTCGTTGCTGGGATCTTCGATCCAGGACAAATCATGCGCGGTCGCGTAGGCACGCAGCGCATCACGTGGGATGTCGAGCAAAGGCCGCCACATCCAGCCCCGTGCATACACGCGCCAAGGCCGCATCGCCGCCAGCCCGTCCACGCCCGATCCGCGCAATGCGCGCAGCAGGAACGTCTCGGCCTGGTCGTCGCGATGGTGGGCGAGTGCCAGGACTTCGCCATCGCGGAGCACACGGGCGAATGCGGCATGTCGCGCCGCGCGCGCGGCGCCTTCGCGACCGAGGCCCTTGTTCCCGACCTGCACATGTTCAACCACGAGTTCGATGCCGAGGGAATCACAGCTGCGTTGGCAATGCACGGTCCATGCATCGGCATCGGCATGAAGGCCATGGTGGACATGGACGGCACGCAGCCCTGCGGCCGGTGTGTCCGGATGCATTGCCAGCAAGTGCAGTAGCACCGTGGAGTCGAGCCCACCGCTGTAGCCAACCAGCAACGGACGACCCTCATTGCGCATCCCCAAGTCGGGCAAACCGTGCATGCGCGGCTCAGGCGGCTTCGTAGGCACCGTAGCTGCGCAAGCGGCGGTAACGGCGCTCCAGCAGTTCCTCCACCGGCACGTCCCGCAGCGTGTCGAGCTCGTTGAGTAGCACGGCCTTGAGTCGCTTCGCCATCTGCACCGGGTTGCGATGCGCGCCGCCAGTCGGCTCGCGCACCACTTTGTCGATCAGGCCCAGTTCGAACAGGCGCTTGGAGGTGATGCCCATCTGTTCGGCGGCATCCTTGGCCTTGCCCGCATCGCGCCACAGGATCGAGGCGCAACCTTCCGGGGTGATCACCGAATAAGTGCTGTATTCGAGCATGTTGGTGATGTCCCCCACGCCAATCGCCAGCGCGCCGCCGCTGCCGCCTTCACCGATCACCGTGCAGATGATCGGCACGCGCAGTTCGGCCATTTCCAGCAGGTTGCGGGCGATGGCTTCCGACTGGCCGCGTTCCTCGGCATCGATGCCAGGCCACGCGCCCATGGTGTCGATGAAGGTCAGCAGCGGCAGGCCGAAGCGCTCGGCCATGTGCATCAGGCGCAGTGCCTTGCGGTAACCCTCCGGCTTGGGCATGCCGAAATTGCGGCGGACCTTGGCTTTGCTGTCGCGACCCTTTTCATGGCCGATCACGACCACGCTGCGACCGTCGATGCGCGCCAGGCCACCGACAATCGCGTTGTCGTCGGCAAAGGCGCGGTCGCCTGCCAGTTCCTGGAATTCGTCACAGATCACCCGCAGGTAATCCAGCGTGTACGGCCGGGACGGATGCCGCGACAGTTGCGAGACCTGCCACGGGGTGAGGTCGCGGAAAATCGTCGCGGTGCGCCTGCGCAGCTTGTCCTGCAGCGCATGCACTTCGGTGTCGATGTTGACCGCCGGGGCGTTGCTGGCATGCCGCAGCTCCTGGATCTTGGTTTCCAGGTCGGCGATGGGTTGTTCGAAGTCGAGGTAGTTCGGATTCATTGTCAGGAGTTTAGCCCAGCCCCGGTCGCCAGACCGAGGCGCAGGGCGCTGGTGCCGGGATCGGATAACGCGATGCCGTCAGTGCGTCCACGGCTTGCCCAAGTGCAGATTGACCGCCTGCACGCCTGGCAGGCTGCGCAACAGGCCGGGCAGGGCGGCATCCACGCGCAGCCCGCGTCCGCCATTGATCGATAGCCGGCCAATGCCGTTGGCGGTGGTGATTTCGATCAGGATGGGTGTCGTTCCGGCATGGGTCTGCAGCAGGTGTTCGAATTGCTTCAGGGCCCCCGGCATGCGCAGGTCCAGGCGGATCGACAATCGTTGCGCCTGCTGGCTGCACAGCTGGGTGAAATCCCAGGCGCGCTTGGCCTTGAGCGAGAAGCCACCACTGAATTCGTCCTCGCGCAGTACGCCTTCGACCACCAGTAGGCGGTCGCGGGTCAGCAGTGGCCCGAATTCCTGCCACTGCTCGCCAAAGAAGGCGCACTCGATGCGCCCGTGGCCGTCTTCCAGATGTACGAAGGCCTGGCTGTCGCCACGCTTGCGCATGCCGACAACTTGGCCGGCCAGCACCACCGGCATCTCCGGCCGCCAGCCGCTGCGTGCTTCCTGCGGACGGTTCTCCCACAAGCTGTCGAGCTGGCCAAGGTCATTGCCGACCAGCCGCTGCAATTCCTCGCGGTGGGGATCCATCGGATGCCCGCTGAGGTAATGGCCCAGCGTGTCGCGCTCGCCCTGCAGTTTCTGCGCCAGCGGCCAGTCGTCGACCTCAGGCAGGTCGATTCGCAATGCAGGCGTATCGGCGGCGCTGTCGAAGCCACCGAACAGCGAATCCTGGCCGGCCTCACGTTCACGCGCGAGTTGTTCGCTGGCTTTCATCGCTTCCGGCAATTGCAGCATCAGAGAGGCGCGATTACGTGCCAGTGCGTCCATCGCGCCGGCCAGCACCAACGCCTCCAGCGCGCGCTTGTTGAGGCCACCGGCATCCACACGCCGGCAGAAATCCAGCAGGTTGGAATAACTGCCGCCACTGTCGCGGCCGCGAGCGATCGCTTCGCATGCACCACGGCCGACGCCCTTCACCGCGCCCAGTCCGTAGCGGACGGTACGTGGATGAGTGGCTTCGAACATGTAGGTCGATGAATTCACCTCTGGCGGCAGCACCGTGAGGCCCATCGCGCGCGCTTCGTCCAGGAACATCACCACCTTGTCGGTGTTGTCCATGTCCGAGGACAGCACCGCCGCCATGAACTCGGCCGGGTAATGCACCTTCAACCACGCGGTCTGGTAGGCAACCAGCGCATAGGCGGCCGAGTGCGACTTGTTGAAGCCGTACTCGGCGAACTTCTCCATCAGGTCGAAGATCTGCGTCGCGGTGCGCGGATCCACGCCACGTTCGGCCGAACCGACTTCGAACTTGGCGCGTTCCTTGGCCATTTCCTCGGGTTTCTTCTTGCCCATCGCGCGCCGCAGCAGGTCGGCCCCGCCCAGCGAATAACCCGCCAGCACCTGCGCGATCTGCATCACCTGTTCCTGGTACACGATCACGCCGTAAGTCGGCTTCAAGACGGTTTCCAGCGCGGGATGCGGATAGCTGACTGCGGTGGTGCCGTGTTTGCGGTCGCACCATTCCTTGTCCATCCCGCTGCCCAGCGGGCCCGGACGAAACAATGCAGCCAGCGCGATGATGTCTTCGAACGTGTCGGGTTTCGCGCGCTTGAGCAGCTCGCGCATGCCGCGCGATTCGAACTGGAACACCGCGACCGAATCGCCGCGCGCGAACAACGCGTAGGTGCCCGCATCGTCGAGCGGCAGTGTGGTGATGTCAAAGGGTGCCCGCTCCTCATGCGTGCTGCCCTCGGCGGCGCGTCGCAGATTGATCGCCTTCACCGCCCAATCGATGATCGTCAGCGTGCGCAGGCCGAGAAAGTCGAACTTCACCAGGCCGATCGCCTCCACGTCGTCCTTGTCGAACTGGGTGACCGGATGGCGTCCTGCGCCCTGGCCGTCG
>JBDSIA010000120.1:0-3379 GCA_039918175.1 Thermomonas sp. | reverse complement strand
ACACACATGGACATCACAATGGAACTCGACGACTTTAAATCCGCATGGCAGACCTTGGACCAACGTCTGCAACTCAACAACTCGCTGAAGCTGCACGAATTGCGTGAACGCACTTTGGCCAAGACCCACAGCAGCCTGCGCCCACTGTTCTGGGGGCAAGTCGCGCAGATCCTGATGTTCGGCGTACCGTGCATCGCGCTCGCAGGCTTGTTGTGGATGAGCGAGCCCGCATTTGCATCGGTCATCGTGGCCGGCGCGGTGTTGCAGGCCTATGGGGTACTGACGATTGCCAGCGCCGGCACGGTGCTGGGGCAGCTCGCGAACATCGACCACGCCGCGCCGGTCGTCGAGATCCAGAAGCAACTGGCACGCACCCGCACGCTTTACGTGCGTAGCGGGATGATCACCGGCCTGCCCTGGTGGTTCCTGTGGGTGGTGATCCTGATGGTGCTGGTCGGGTTGGGCGGTGTCGACCTGATGGCGAAGGCGCCATCGCTGGTCTGGAGCGGCCTCGCTATCGGTGTAGCGGGATTGCTGGCTACGTTCTGGTTCCATCGCTGGGCGCGTCGCCCGGAGCGGGCGGAACTCGGTCGCAAGGTGGACGACAGCTTGACCGGCGGCAGCTTGCGAAGGGCGATGGCGCAATTGCATGAAGTGCAACGCTTCGAGCGGGATTGATCGCCCATCGCAGCGAGGATGACGTCAGCGGCTGGCGTCATCCGCATCGGCAGGTGCTTGAGCTTCCTGCGCGACCTGCGAATCATCGGGCAATGTGGCTGCCACGGCCGGCGCTCGTAACACAGGGGCACTTGTCAATGGCGAGGCAGCGGTCGGTTTCGCAGGTACGACATCCGCTCGGACTTCAGCCTCGTTCTCCGGGATATCCGGCATCGCCAGGATCGCGCCATCCAGTTCGGCCATCGGACTGTCATTGGGACAACGCGCATCCGGAAAACCGAAGCGCTTGCGCAGTCCCAGCCCGCAAGTATTCATGTCGACCACGTCTTGGTCTTCTCCCGCTTCGTCCTGGGTGCACTGGCTGTCGTAGGCATGACGGAATGCATCCCGACGGCGTACAAAATCGCTGCCGCAGCGGCGCGCAAGGCGGATCCTGTTGAGGTCGTCTTCCACCGCGTTCGCGCCGGACAAGCCATAGCGGTCGAGTTCGTCGTCGCTCAGCAGCTGCAGGGTGCGGTTCGGCACCGTGGTCATCAGGTCATAGACCTCGGCCGATGCACCGTTGCGCTCCAGGTAGTTGCGCAATTCATCACTGACGCGCCGCAGTTCCTCGCCCAGTTCCTTGCGCGAGGTTGCCGACGATCCCACACGCACCATCCGGTGGATGCCGACCGGCCCGGCGATCACCCGCATATCCCCGGCGGCCAGCAGCAGCACGCAGGCGCTGTGGCAAATCGAGTCGCTGCGCACCCAGATCGTCCAGTTGTTCTCGCCGATCGCGTCGCCGGCGCGGATCGCGGCCTCCACGCTGCCACCGGCGGAATCGATGTCGAGGATACGCTTGCCAATGCCAAGGTCACCGGCGACCCGACCCACGCGCTCGGCCAGTGCGGCAAAGCTCATGGTGACCTTGCCGTCGTAGCGCAGCCGCAGCAGGCCGGTCGCACGGCAATCCTGCAATGCCTCGCGCAGGTCGATATAGGTCAGCGACAGCACCGGCCGGCCTTCGCCGGCGGGGTAGTCGGAGCCACAATCGATCCATGCATCGCCCGCTTCCAGGCGCTGCACAGACCAGTCGATCTCGGCCTGGGGCTTGCGTTGCACCGCAGCCACCGGCTCGCTATTGCCCGCATTGGCGCTGGTCTGGGGCGGTTGAGGTGGTTGCGTGCAGGCACTCGCCACCAGGCACAGGGCGAGTGGAATCCAACGAAATGACATCGATCGAACCACTGGGGGAATCGTCCAAGTCTAGTGCGTGCAGGTAGCCGGGCATACAACCGGCGATGAACGGAGCCCCGGGATGCGAATAGTTGCGGACCTATCTGGTCGATCACCTGGATGCCCATCCCGTGTCGAGATGCACCCTCACCGTTCGTCGCATTGAATGTGGATGACAATGCATCCACACCAACCCATTCCCCTCAGCGGAGTTAGAAATGGCTTACATCGACGGTTTCGTGATCGCAGTTGCCAACGCCAACAAAGACAGCTTCATCGAACATGCACGCACCATGGACTCGATATTCATGGAGTTCGGTGCAACCCGCATCGTGGAATGCTGGGGCGACGATGTCGCGCACGGCAAGCAGACCGACTTCTACCGCGCGGTGGCGGCCACGGAAGAAGAGAGCGTCGTGTTCTCGTGGATCGAATGGCCGGACAAGGCCACGCGCGATGCCGGCATGGACGCGGCGATGAAGGACCCGCGTTTCAGTCCGGAGAACAGTCCAATGCCGTTCGACGGCGCACGCATGATCTACGGCGGGTTCGTACCGGTATTCGAAATCAACCGTTGATCGAATCTGCGCGCGTCAGCGCGCCAGGCAGGCCTTCCAGCGCGCTTCCACACGCCCGGCGAACCACGCCGTGGTCAGCTTGCGGGTGATCTTCGGACTATTGAGTTCTATCTGCGGAAGCGAAGCGCGCGGGACGGGCTTTCCGCTGCCCTTGGCGTCGGCGATTCCGAACACCTCCCGGTACAGGCTAGTGTTGGCGAAACCGGCATCTTCGCCACGTTGCAGGTCGGCGCGAATGGCGGCCGCATCCATGCCCAGCCGCCCGCTGATGCTGCGCAACGCGCGTTCGGTGGCACCGGGTGCATCCATTTTCGCGCCGGGCTTGAGCAGGTCGCCATCGCCGATCAGTCGCGTACCCGTAGCAATCCCGGTTGCGCGCTGGAATCCGGCATTGCGGCTGGCGTACCAGCCGGCGTTGAAATCCGCGAAGCGATAGCGCATGGCCGGGTAATCCGCCGCATATCCCAGCAGGTGCTTGATGCCGAAGTACAAGCCGCCGCGACGGCTGAACACTTCGCGCCGGATCGAGCCGTCGATTTGATATGGATATCCGCGGGCATGGCCTGCGGCGAAATCGATGCTTACCTGCATCGGCCCGCCGGTATGGATCGGATTGAAACGCCCGAACAGGCGCTTGCCCAGTGGCACGCGGTTGGCCAGTTCCTCGAATAGCGCCGACAGTTCCTGCTCGGTGCGCAATGCGGCAATGCGTTCGGCGAACGTGCGGCCATCCGGGGAACGCAGTGTGAGCGCAGCGTCCACGACGAGCTGGGGCACATGCAGCGCCGCCGCGCGACGAGCGATTTCCCGGCGCGCAATGCCGGCAAGGCCGGGCACCGGCGGATCGACGCGGTAGGTCGACTCCTGCTCGACCACCGCAAGCACCGCACACAGGTTGCTTGTGC
>JBDSIA010000119.1:0-4185 GCA_039918175.1 Thermomonas sp. | reverse complement strand
TACCTGCTGATCGGCACGGACAACACCGCGCGCAAGCTGGCCGAAGAGGAATTGCTCAAGGCCGGCGCGTTGCAGAACGCGATTTTCAACAGCGCGAATTTTTCCAGCATAGCGACCGATGCAAAAGGCGTGATACAGATCTTCAACGTCGGCGCGGAAAAGATGCTTGGCTACGCCGCAACGGAAGTGATGAACAAGATCACGCCCGCTGACATCTCCGACCCCCAGGAGGTGATCGCCCGCGCTGCCGCACTCAGCATGGAGTTGGACACGCCGATCACCCCCGGCTTCGAGGCGTTGGTGTTCAAGGCCTCGCGCGGGATAGAAGACATCTACGAGCTGACCTACATCCGCAAGGACGGCAGCCGTTTTCCGGCGATTGTTTCGGTGACCGCGCTGCGCGATGCGCAGGGCGAGATCATCGGCTACCTGCTGATTGGCACCGACAACACGGCACGCAAGCAGGTCGAGGCGCAACAGGCGGTGCTCGACCAACGCTTGCGTGACCAGCAGTTCTATACGCGCTCGCTGATCGAATCCAACATCGACGCCTTGATGACCACCAACCCGCAAGGAACCATCACCGACGTCAATGAGCAGATGCTCGCCCTCACCGGGCGGGCGCGGGATGAATTGATTGGGGCGCCATGCCGCAACTTCTTCACCGACCCCGGACTGGCGGACGTGGCGATACAACGCGTCCTGGCCGAGAAAAAACTCAGCAATTACGAATTGACCGTGCGCGCGCGGGACGGCAAGGAGACGGTGGTTTCCTACAACGCGGCAACGTTCTACGACCGCGAGGAGCAGCTGCAGGGCGTCTTCGCCGCGGCGCGAGACGTCACCGAACGCAAGCGCTTCGATCGCACCTTGCAGGAAAAAAACATCGAGCTTGAGCATGCCAGTCGGATGAAGTCGGAATTTCTCTCCACGATGTCCCATGAACTGCGCACGCCCCTCAACGCGATCAACGGGTTTTCCGAGGCGCTCAGGGACGGCCTGATGGGTCCGCTGAGCGAGACCCAGCAGGAATACATCGGCGACATCTTCGCGAGTGGCCAGCATCTTCTATCGTTGATCAACGACATCCTGGACCTGTCCAAGGTCGAGGCTGGCATGATGACGCTTGAGCTGGAACCCGAAAACCTTGCTGCCCTGCTCAACAGCAGCCTGTCGATCGTTCGGGAGAAGGCCGCCGCGCAGGGCATCAGCCTCGCACTCGACCTGTGTGACATCCCGGACACATTGCAGCTGGACACCCGCAAGACCAAGCAGATCGTCTACAACCTGCTTTCCAACGCGGTGAAGTTCGGCGCAGGCGGCGGCAGCGTCACCCTTCGCGGCTGTCGCGTAGAGCGCGACCAGGTCGGCACGGGCGAAGGCGACTGGCCAATGCACGGCTTCGCGCTGGCCGACAGTGAGTTCGGCGAATTTCTGGAAATCTCGGTCACTGACTGGGGGATGGGAATTTCCAGGGCGAACATGGCGAAGCTCTTCCAGCCTTTCACGCAGATAGACAGCAGCCTTGCGCGCAAATTCGAGGGCAGTGGTCTGGGATTGGCGTTGGTGAAACAGATGGCGGAGTTGCACGGAGGTACCGTGGCGGTTGCCAGCTGCGAAGGCGAAGGCACCCGCTTTGTAGTGTGGCTCCCGGTCCGCGATCAGGGCGCCCTGATCTACAGCGAGCCGACACCGAACCGCACGGTCAGGGGGCCGACCCTGAGCGCGGGCCCGCGTCACGCGATGGTGGTTGAAGATGACGAGCTGGCGGCAGAGCTTGTAAAGCTGCTTCTAGAAGCCGAAGGCTTTACCGTGGTAGTCGCCGGAAGTGGGGAAATTGCGCTCGAATTGCTTGAACTGCACAACCTGGATCTGATTACCCTGGATTTGCAGTTACCCGGCATGAGCGGCCTCGATTTGCTTCACCGCCTACGCAGCGACATCCGGACGGCGAATGTGCCTGCCGTGATCGTCTCGGGACAGACCGATGGCAGGATTGGCCTCTCAGCCGGCGCCGCAGCGGTTCTGCAAAAACCCATCAGCCGCCTGCAGCTACAAGATTCGCTGGAAAGCCTGGGGCTGCAGGAAACCCTGCACAAGACCCATACGGTATTGGTGGTGGACGACGATCCAAAGGCTGTCGAGCTGATCGCCGCGTATTTGAGTCCACCCAGCTATGCCGTCGTGAGGGCTTACGGCGGGAACGATGCCATCGAACTTGCGCGAAAACTGATTCCTGACCTCATTCTCCTCGACCTGATGATGCCCGAAGTCAGCGGATTCGATGTGGTGGAGGCGCTGTCGCGGAACCCGCAAACAGCGCGAATACCCATTTTGGTACTGACCGCCAAGCAGGTCACGCCGCTGGATCTGGCCACACTTAACCGCAACCCGAAGAACCTGATCCACATCGTCAAAAAAGCCGGCTTCGACCGGATCGGTTTCATGAGCGAGGTCCGGCGCGCGCTGAACGTTTCGGAGGCCGGCCATGGCTCGAATACTGGTCATTGAAGACAATCCAGCCAATCTGAAGCTGGTGACGCTGTTATTACGCAACGTGGGCCATTCGGTGCTTGCGGCGAGGGATGCCGAATCGGGGCTGACAATGGCACGTGCCGAGCGTCCCGACTTGATCCTGATGGATATCCAGCTTCCGGGCATGGATGGCCTGGCAGCGACTTCATTGCTGAAGCGCGATCCCATCACGGCAACGATTCCAGTGATCGCCGTCACCGCAATGGCGATGAAAGCTGACCATCAAAAAACCAAAGATGCCGGGTGCGACGGCTATATCTCCAAGCCGCTGCGCTACCGCGAGCTTTATGCGGCGATCGATCTGCTACTGGGCGTTTCCGGACCACCAGTTGACCTTGCATCACATCCAGTAGGGCAGCCATGAACGACCACGCTGTAGCCGCGACCATTCTTATCGTCGACGACGAAGTGAAGAATTGCAAATTGCTGGAAGTCCTTCTTCGCCACCAGGGATACCAGACCATTTGTGCCAGCAGTGGCGATGAAGCGCTTGCCCAAATCGAACTTCAGCCGCCGGACCTGATTTTGCTGGACGTGATGATGCCCACCCTGGACGGCTATCAGGTGGCGCGCATCCTCAAAGCGCACCCGCTGAGCCTTAATATTCCCATCATCATGGTGTCGTCCCTGGGCGATCGCACCGTACGCCTGGCCGGGCTCAAGGCCGGCGCCGAGGAGTTCCTTACCAAACCCATCGACCGCGACGAATTGTGGTTGCGGGTGCGCAATCTTCTACGACTGAAGTCGGATGCGGATCTGGTGCGCAGAAACAGCGCGGTGCTGGAAGAGCGGGTGCAGGCGCGCACCATTGACTTGCAGCGCTTCAGCGTTGCGATGGATGCGACAGCCGACGCCGTGAAACTGATCGACCGCTCCAGCATGCGCTACATCTATGCCAACACGGCCGCGTGCCAGATTCTTGGTTACACCCGCGCGGAAATGTTGTCCATGAGCCCAACCGAGGTCGTCGAAGAGGACGGCCTTGAAGCGAGCTTCGACGCAATCATCGCCGGCAACGACTCCCACCTGCCGCGAGAACTGACGTGGCGGCGTAAGGACGGCTCCGAAGTGTGTGTCGAGGTCAACCGACAGGCCGTGCAGACCGGCGGTGACTGGACAATCGTATCGGTCGCGCGCGACATCACGGAGCGCAAGCAGACAGAGGCAAGGCTACAACAGCTGGCGCACTACGATGCGCTCACTGGCTTGCCCAACCGCAGGCTTTTCCAGGAATCATTGGCCAAGGCGATTGAGCAGGCCGATGCGCTGGACATGCAGGTAGTGCTGTTGTACCTGGACCTGGATAACTTCAAGGACATCAACGACAACTTCGGCCATGCCGTTGGCGACGAGCTGCTTCGGGGAATCGGCGAGCGTCTGCTCTCGACGCTGTATGCGCGCGACAGCGTCGGGCGGCTGGGCGGCGACGAGTTCGGCATCATCCTGCTCACGCGACGCAACGCCGAAACGGCGATGAAGGTTGCCGGTAAAATCCACGACGTGTTGCGCGTCCCGTTTGAATTGGCGGGTCATTGCGTTTCGACGTCTGTCAGCATCGGCATCACCTTGTATCCGGCCGATACCGATAATGCCGACGTGCTGGCGCGCTACGCGGACATGGCGATGTATGAGGCCAAGCGCTCGGGCCGC
>JBDSIA010000118.1:0-3422 GCA_039918175.1 Thermomonas sp. | reverse complement strand
CAACTGGTGGAATTGGTACAGCGCTTATCTGTCGGCGCTGGGACGCACGGACGAGGCGGAAGCAGCGATTCGGAAGTCCATCGCACTGCGGCCGCAGGGAAACTCGACATGGGCGCAGCTGGCCATCATCGAAATCCAGCGCGGTGATGCGAAGGCGGCGCTTGACGCCGCCAACAACGAACCAGAGGGTGTGTGGCACGAGATTGCGCTCGCCATGGCGTTGCAGATCGGCAAGGACCGACCAGCAGCAGATTCAGCATTGGCATCCTTGATCAAGGATTATGGCGATGTGGCACCGTTCCAGGTGGCACAGGTGCAAGCGCTGCGTCGCGATGACAAAGCAGTGTTCCAGTGGTTGGAGCACGCGCACGAAGTGCAGGATCCGGGCATCGGCAATCTGCTGATCGATCCCTTGCTCATGCGCTACAAGCATGATCCGAGGATGGCCGCATTCTGTTTAAGCGTGGGGCTACCTGTCCCGGCCACCAGCGAAACCGTCGGAATTTGATCCCATGTTCGACACCTCCCCGCAACTTGACTGCGCCGGTCGCATCCTCAAGCTCGACCGCCCCCGGATCATGGGCATCGTGAACGTCACCCCGGATTCTTTTTCCGATGGCGGCGAACACTTCGATGTCGACGCTGCTGTCGCGCATGCACTGAGGCTGGAGGAGGAGGGCGCCGACATCCTCGACATCGGTGGTGAAAGCACGCGGCCGGGTGCCGAGGAAGTCTCGCTTGATGAAGAACTGTGGCGCACGATCCCGGTAATTCAACGGTTGAGGCAGGAAACTTCGCTACCGATCAGCATCGATACTTCTAAGCTGGAAGTCATGCGCGCCGCAGTCGCGGCCGGTGCCGGCATGATCAACGATGTGTTTGCCCTGCGTCGCGACGGCGCGCTGGACGCGGCGGGCGAGCTCGGCGTGCCGGTGGTGTTGATGCACATGCTCGGCGAGCCGCGCTCTATGCATGACGCGCCCGATTACGACGATGTGGTCGGCGATGTACACCGGTTCCTGGCCGAACGCATCTTCGCGGCCGAGATGGCCGGCATCAAAAAAAAGAACATGGTGATTGACCCAGGCTTCGGATTCGGAAAGACCTTGCAGCACAATCTCCAGTTGCTGGCGCAGTTGCAGCGTTTCACCGAGTTGGGCGTGCCGGTCATGGCTGGCCTGTCGCGAAAGCGCAGCATCCGCGAACTGACTGGCCAGGAAGACATGCAGGCACGCGTGCATGGTTCGGTCGCCGCGCACCTGATTGCCGCCCAACGCGGCGCGATGTTGCTGCGCGTGCATGACGTGGCAGCCACCGCGGATGCGCTCAGGATATGGCGTGCCGTCGCGTCAGTGCCGATGCCGCGCGTGGAGGCAAAATCCGAGATCCGCTGGCCGGATGACGATTGACGGGATGGCCGCTGCGACCGCTCGGTCGCGTTTGCATTATCGGGATCAAAGCCGGGAGTAGCACGATGCGGATTTGGCTGGCAGTTGCATGTGTGGTGCTCGCGGCATGCTCGCGCGGCCCTGACGCCGCAGATTCACGCGTTGCACCGACTGTCGCAGCAGTGCCGGCAGGCGATCCGGTCGAGGGCGCGCGCATCGCCAGGCGAGTGGGCTGTGATGGCTGTCACGACGAGGGTGGCAAGGGCGGCGGATTCGACGTCAAGACGCCGCAAGGTGACAGGGTGGTGGCGCCCAACCTCACCGTGAGGAGGGCCTTGTATGACGATGCCGGCATCGCCCGGTTGCTGCACGAAGGCAAGACTCATGATGGCCACCGTCCGTTCGGAATGCCAATCTTCATGTTCCAACACCTGAGTGACGGCGAAGTGCGCGACATTGCCGCATGGCTGCGTGCGCTGCCGACGGTGGATAATCCCAATCTTGCCGAGACCCACCTGACCCCTGCAACACGCAAGAGCTTGCTCGACGGCACGCACCCGTATGCCAGCGACGACCAGCCCGATCCCGGCAACCTGCCACCTCGCGAGAGGCCGGTCGGGTCCCTCGCACTTGGCAAGTATCTGGCCTACACCACATGTACGGAATGCCACGGTCGCGATCTCAATGGGTTTGAAGGCGACGACGCACCGACCCTGGTCGTTGCCAAGGCCTACACCTCCGAGAAATTCGCGCGCCTGATGAAAACCGGTGAAGTGACGACCGGTGGAATGTCGAGGACCGGTCGCATGAGCAAGACCGCGACATACCGCTTCGCGCCGACGCTGACAGATGTCGAAATCACCGCAATCAAACAATACCTCGATTCGCGCTAAGTCCCTGGCCAGCCCGGTGGGTTAAGCTCCGGCGCTGGGAACCGACCGGATCGACCGCATGACCGCCAGTACGCCGCTGCTGATCACGTTCGGCATCTACCTTGCGTTGATGGTCGGCATCGGTTTCGTGGCCTGGCGCCAAACCCGTGACTTCGACGACTACATCCTCGGCGGACGCTCGCTGGGCAGTTACGTGACGGCGTTGTCGGCTGGTGCATCCGACATGAGTGGCTGGTTGCTGCTGGGCCTCCCTGGCGCGCTCTATCTTGGCGGCGTGTCCGAAGCCTGGATCGCGATTGGCCTGGTCCTTGGCGCCTGGGCCAATTGGAGGTTCGTGGCGGGTCCGCTGCGCGTCTATACCGAGCGCACCGACAACGCGTTGACCTTGCCGGATTACTTCACCACGCGATTTTCCGAGGACGGAAAATTGCTGCGAATCGCCGCTGCACTGGTGATCCTGGTGTTCTTTGCGATCTATGCGGCCAGCGGGATTGTTGCCGGCGCGCGCCTGTTCGAAAGCGTGTTCGGACTGCCGTATGCACGGGCACTCTGGTATGGGGCTGCGGCGACCATTGTGTACACATTGGTCGGAGGCTTCCTTGCGGTGAGCTGGACCGACACGGTGCAGGCAACGTTGATGATCTTCGCGTTGATCCTGACCCCGGTGATCGTGATCATGAGCTCCGGCGGGTTCACCGATAGCCTGCACGTCATCGAGCAACTCGACCCGGCCAAACTCGACTGGTTCAAGGGCGGCAAGCTCGGCGCGGTCGGGATCATTTCGCTGATGGCATGGGGGCTCGGGTATTGCGGCCAGCCGCATATCCTGGCGCGTTTCATGGCCGCCGATTCGCTGGCGGTGATCCCGCAGGCGCGTCGCATCGGGATGACATGGATGGTGTTGTGCCTGGCAGGATCGATCGCGACGGGGTTCTTCGGCATCGCCTACTTCGCGCAACACGCCGACCAGGCCGGCGCGGTCACCGAAAACCACGAGCGCATCTTCATCGCGCTGGCGGAGGCGTTATTCAATCCGTGGATCGCGGGCGTGCTGCTGTCGGCGATCCTGGCCGCGATTATGAGCACGCTGTCCTGCCAGTTGCTGGTCTGTTCGAGTGCGCTGACCGAGGACTTTTATCGC
>JBDSIA010000117.1:0-3924 GCA_039918175.1 Thermomonas sp. | reverse complement strand
ACACCATGTACCAGCGCGGCAAGATCCAGGAAGAGTCGATGTACTACGAACACAAGAAGCACGACGGCAGCCTGCCGCTGGTCGGGGTGAACATGTTCCTGCCCAAGGAACACGCCGGCGAGATCGCCACCGAGATCGAGCTGATTCGTTCGACCGAAGAAGAGAAGGGCCAGCAGATCGCCAACGTGAAGGGCTGGCAGGACTCACGCAATGGCCTGGCGCCGGTCGGCGAGACCGACCATGCGCATGTGATCGAAGACGAGAGCGGGGCGAGTGAACCGCACGATGGGCATGGGCTGGGGTATTTGCAGCAGACTGCGCGGGATCGAAAGAATGTGTTCGAGGCGTTGATGGAGGCGGTGAAGACGCATTCGCTGGGGCAGATCTCGCATGCGCTTTATGATGTTGGTGGGGAGTATCGGCGGAATATGTAGTGTTGGAGGACCTGTTTCCTTAAAGCCTGCACCCCCATGCATTGGATTCGGTGCGCTCCCTCATCTCGCCCCCGTATTCTTCGCGATCTATTCAGATCAAGAGGATTTGGCTCGCGTGGCCGCATGGCAGCACAGGGTCTGTAATACGCTCGGACGAAAAGGCCTGAGCCTGCGTTCGCCTGAAGTCCTGCACATCAGCATCGCCGGTTGCGGCAGGCCGAAGCGCCTGCGTCAACCGTTGGAGAAAGCGTTGCAGGCAGCCGGAGCTGAGTTCGTTCTCGTCGTTCGAGGTGGTTTTCGACACCGCCACACGTTTCGGAACTGACGAAAAGCTTTCGTTGCGTTGGTCGATGATGCCAGCGTGGCCATCATCCATCGCTTGCGCGTTGCCATAGCCGATGCGCAAAAGCCTTTCGGCTTGGAGGGCAGCCGTGCTCGCTCGGTTCCGCACATGACGTTCGGCTATGGCGAAGATCTCCCTCAAGGGCGATTTCCCATCGAAGCAATGAGGTTTCGGGTTTCAGCGGTCGATCTCGTCGTCAGCAATGTAGGCCATCGCGAGCATGGTCACCTGGATCGTTGGATGCTCTCCTGAGACTGATCATGACGGTTTGCGTCATATGACGTTCTGCGTTATGGTTTGGTCGTGATCAGGGACTTTTCCGACCGTGAAGCCGAGAAGCTCTGGCAGGGAACGCCGTCCCGGCGCTTGCCCGGGGATATCCAGCATGTTGCCCGGCGCAAGTTGCGCATGCTCAACAGCGCGACCACGTTGGATGACCTGAGGATTCCACCCGCCAATCGCTTGGAGGCATTGAAAGGCAGCCGCAAGGGCCAGTACAGCATCCGCATCAACGACCAATGGCGCGTCTGCTTCCGCTGGAAGGACGGAGATGCCCACGGCGTCGAAATCGTCGATTACCATTGAACCCAGGACGCAGTCATGAAGACCTTGCCCAATATCCACCCCGGTGAAGTGCTCCTCGAGGAGTTCCTGTTGCCGCTTAACATCAGCCAGAACGCACTCGCGCGTGCCGCCAGCGTTCCGCCGCGCCGCATCAACGAGATCGTGCTGGGCAAGCGGGGCATCACCGCCGATACCGCGGTGCGCCTGGCCGCCGCGTTGGGGACCAGCGAGCGCTTCTGGCTGGGACTGCAGGCAGACTACGATCTTGAGGAGGCGCATCGCGCATTGGGAACTGCCGTCAACAATATCGAGCGTCTCGCGGCGTAAGAGTAAAAAAGGTGTCAGGGACACAACTGATGCCACGTTGCGGGTTGCGCTGATCACCTGACGTCGGCGGTGTTGCGAGACTGCCGGAATGGCCCGCCTTCCTCGCCCCGACCTCGCCGGCATTCCCAAAACCGAAAAAGGTGTCAGGGACAATTTCCAAAAAGGGGACGGAGGGAATCAAGCACGCTTAATTCCCTCCGTCCCTTTTTGGCTGGCATTCACTGGCGCAGCGGCCCGGTGACCGCTTGCCAATGATCTTTTACAGCTCCACCGCCAACACCTCGCAGGGCGCGGTCGCGTCCAGAACATAGTCCGTATCGGCGGGAATCACGCACGCGTCGCCGAGACCCAGTGACTGCGCGCCCAGCGTGCTGCCGCGCAACGCCAGACGACCTGCGAGAACCGACAGGAACAGCAGCCTGCCTGAAGGCACCCGCGCTGCGGACGTCGCGCTGGGTTGCATCGGCAGTGCACGCAGGACTTGAACGCTCGCAAGTCCGGCGGTGGCTTCGGCGATACCGGTGTCGCGGTATTCGAATCCACCACCGGCGCAAGGCTGCCACGTGGCATTCGCGGCAACATGGTGGACGAAGCGCTGGCCGCCGAAGCTGCGTTCGGGTTGCAGTCGCGCGGTCGGCAGGTCGAACGCATGTTCGCGCAGCGTTTCGTGTTCGGCGGGCCCGCCGATCTCGAGCACTTCCAGCCCCGGCGACGCTTCGAGCACGCGATGGCGGATGGTCGGCGGCTGCAGCACGCAATCACCCGCATGCATGACGAAGGGTTCGCCCTGGTCCTCGTACACCACTCGCACCCAGCCGTGCAGGCAATAGATCATCTGGAAGCCGACGCGGTGGTAATGCACGTAGTCCGGGACCGGCCCGCCTGCGGGAATGCAGATGTGCGAGGCGATGTAGCGCCCGCCGAGCCGTCCGGGAATCAGATCGCGGTACACCATGCCGGCGCGCCCGGCGGCGATCTCGCCGTCATTCGCGCGGCTGATCAGGAATGCCGGCTCGACGACGGGCGTCATGATCGGGGCGTCTTCGTCGACCAGCAGGATGCGCACGCCATCGGGCCCGGCAAGTTCGTGCGCGTCGAAGCTCGCGAACCATGCATGGCTTCCGGTCAGCCGCAAGGTCAGTGCGATTTGACTTGGGCGGTGCGGGCCGGCGAATTCCAGCCGCAGTGCGATGCCGGCACCGGAGAGCACGGCAACGCGAGGTGCATCGGCCGGCATGATCATGTCCAACCGAAAGCCAAGCGTGCCGGTGTAGAACTCGATGGCCGCCTCCAGATCGGAACACGGGACGATCACCTGCGCGTGTTCAGGCGAGCGCAGCGCGTCGATGGGCGGCGAACCAGTCATGCGTGGAGTCCATGGATCGAGTGCGTAGTATGCGGGTCAGGGCAGATCAGGGAAAAAGCGGACGGAGGGAATTAAACGCGCTTAATTGCCTCCCTCCCTTTTTTAGGGCGGCCACGTGGTTTGAAAAACAAAAACGGGGTCAGCTTCACTTACTGGGCCGTAGCGGGTGCCTTGCGGGGTCGATGCGCCGGCCGCACGCTCGCGAAAAAAAGTGTCAGGGACGATGTCTGAAATCTGTTGGTTTTAGGTGCTATAACGCGAAAAATTGGGGTGATTCATGCGGTCCATACGCTTGGCGGAGCGGCTCAAGGCCCAGGACTGGCTGGCGATCCTGATCGAAATCGGGATCGTGGTCATCGGTGTCTTCATCGGCACGTGGGTGGCCAATTGGAACCAGGCGCGCGCGGAGCAGCGTGACACCAGTGCGATAGTCGACAAGCTGGGGGCCGACGTGGCGCGGCAGCTTGAAACTGTCAAGGCCCAACACCGCTACTACGCGAACACCGACCGCTATGCCGGGACCGCGTTTGCCGGGTGGCAGGGCGATGCATCGGTGAGCGACCGCGACTTCGTCATTGCGGCGTATCAAGCCAGCCAAGTGGCCTCGTTCGTGCAGACCGGGCAGACCTACACCATGCTGCTTGGCGGCGACCAGGTCCGCAAGATCGAGAACGAGGGGCTGCGTGACGCAATCATTTCGATGTTGACTTTCGACTACGAGCCCATTTCCAGACCTGCAGTCCGAACCCGCTACCGCGACGATGTCCGTGCGGTCGTCTCAGACGAAGTGCAGGCCGCGATCCGCAAGCTGTGCGGTGATTACTTCGATGGCGATGACATGATCGCGCTGCCGCCCACCTGCGTGATCCCGATGTCCGAAACAGTGGCGA
>JBDSIA010000116.1:0-9045 GCA_039918175.1 Thermomonas sp. | reverse complement strand
GGCGACATCGTCGGCGCGCTCACCGGCGATGCCGGATTGTCAAAAGACACGATCGGCAAGATCGACGTCTATGCGACGCGCAGCTATGTCGCCATCGCACGCTCGCATGCCAAACACGCACTGGAGCGCCTGCGCGCCGGCAAGATCAAGGGCCGCAAGTTCCGGGTCAACCTGCTGTAACGAGTGCGCTTGGGGTCTTATCCCGCAACGCCAAGCAAGCGAGCGCACCCACCAGTGCTATGCCGGCGCCAGCCCAGAACGTCGCCGCCGGCGCGATCCGATCCCACAGCAGTCCCGCACCGCCACTGGCAACCAGTAGTGCGAGGCCCGAGGCAAGATTGAATACGCCGAATGCGGTACCGCGATACTCCGCTGGCACCCGGTCGGTGATCATCGATGCCAGTACGCCCTGGCTCAGGCCCATGTGCAGGCCCCATAGCGCGATGCCGACGAACACCAGGCGCCAGTCGTGCGCGCTTGCCAAAGCGACATCGGCCAGCACTAGCATCAACATGCCCAGCGCCAGCACCCGCACGCGCGGGATGCGGTCGCTGAGCACGCCGGCGGGATACGCGCTGAGCGTATAGACAACACTCATCACCACCAGCACCAGCGGCACCCAGGTGAGTGCCAGCCCGCGTTCGGAGGCGCGCAGGACCAGGAAGGCCTCGCTGAAGCGGGCCAGCGCGATCAATGCACCAAGGGCGACCAGTCGCCAGAATGGCGTGCCCAGTCGTGCCAAGCCTTCACGCGAAATCGGCAGACGCGCGGTGCGCTTGACGCCGTCTGCAGGCTCCTTGACCAAGGTCGCCAGCAGCAACACCGCGATCAAGCCAGGCACCACCGCGACCCACAGCACCATGCGGATATTGTCGTGCCACAGCCACAGCAGCCCCACCGCGATCAGCGGTCCCAGCACTGCGCCCACTGTGTCCATCGACTGGCGCAAGCCGAACGCAGCGCCGCGTATCTCCACTGGCGTGACATCGGCCACCAACGCATCGCGCGGCGCACCACGGATGCCCTTGCCGAAACGGTCCAACAGGCGCGCAGTGGTGATCGCCGCAATCGATGTAGCAAGCGGGAACAGCGGCTTGACCGCCGTGGCCAGTCCGTAACCCAGCAACACCAGCGGCTTGCGCTTGCCCAGCGCGTCGCTCAAGTAGCCGGAGAACACTTTGGTCACCAGCACCAGCGCCTCGGCGCTGCCTTCGATCAAGCCGATCGTCAGCGCGCTGGCACCCAAACCGGTGGCCAGCAAGATCGGCAGCAGGCTGTGCACCATCTCCGAGCCCATGTCGGTGAACAGGCTGACGATGCCAAGGGCCCAGACGGTGCGCGGGATTGCGGGACGGTTTGACGATGCCATCGCTGTATCCGGCGGAAGGTCAGCGGATCATACGGGGGTGCTGCATGCGTCCTGCTGTCGCAGGCTTCACATCACCTGTGTCGATGCTGTTGGATGGCTACACTCACGGCATGTCCAGCTGGTATGTCTACTTGCTCGAATGCCGCGGTGGCAGCCTGTATACCGGGATCACCAACGACGTCGAACGACGCTATGCACAGCACGTCGCAGGCAAGGGCGCGCGCTACACGCGCTCGCATCCACCACTGCGGATACTTGGTCGCTTCGAGCATCCGGATCGGGCGACAGCGAGTCGGGCGGAACATGCCATCAAGCAGCTGACGCCTGCGCAGAAACGCGCGTTGTGCGCCACATAGCCAATGGGTGGCATCCGTCACCCATTGGTCAGTTATTCGCTGCGATTACTTGCCGGCGGAGCGCACCACATCACCGCTGTCCACTGCGCTCGCGGCAGCTGAACTCCAGCCTTTGCCGGTTGCGAACTGCACGTTCTCGAAGATCGCCGGCAGACCTTCCTTATCGAAGCCGTCGCCAGACTGCAGTTGGTAGTGCAGGTGGACGAGGAAGGCATCGCCGGACATGCCCATCCCGCCGAGCGCCGCACCCCGCTCCACCCGCTGCCCTGCCTTGACCCGCACGCTGCCATTTTTGAGGTGCGCGAACAGGCTGTACTCACCATTGCCGTGATCGATGATCACGTAGTTGCCCAGGAACAGCTTCAGGTTCTTCATGATTGCTGCCTGGTCGAACGGCGGCGGAGCACCCTTGCGATTGTCAGGCATCCCGTCGTGCATCTCGGCGACCACGCCGTCGCCGGTGGCGAGGATCGGGGTGCCGAAGCCGTACCAATCCTCCGGCGTCGCGCCATCCGTGCGGTACAGCCGACCCTGCGCATCGGTGATGCAGAAGTCGTGCGCGTAGCGGGTGAAATTAGCAGCGATGCCGAAATGCATGGTCATATCGCCAGTGATGTCAAGGCGGCGATGGTGTGAGGTGAGGTCATGGCCATCATGGATGAAGCTTGTGCCACTAACTGGCAGGCCCAGCGTCGTGCGCGGCACGAACGCTTTTGGCGCAATCCGCAACTCAACGCGCTGCTCCCGTGCGTCTTTAACACCGGTAGTGAACACCGCCGAGTAACGCAGGTCGCCCAGCCACAATGGCGCCCGAAAATGCTGGAACGGGTTGAAGACGACCAGCCGCCCGCCTGCGGGCAGAGTGCGGTTGGGCACCGTGACAATGCCCATGGTGGTGTCTCCACCGTTCTGGTCCAGCCTGCGCTGGCCGAGGAACGCGCCCTTGGGATCGAACCAAGTGACTTCGATGCGCTGCAAGGTCAGCGCCTTGTCGCCGGGATTGCTGAAGATCAGGTCGAAGTTCAGGTCCTGGCCGTCGCGGCTGCTTTCCAGCAACGGTTGCTCGGGAAGGCTGGTTGCGGTCAGAGCCTGCGCAAATGCGCCGAAGCTGGGGAGTGCGAGCAGCAGGCCGAGGGCCAACGTGTTGATACGGGTCATGCGAGTTCTCCTTGGGTTTGTCCAAGAGATACGCGCAAGCCGCAATCGGTTGCATCGGGTTGCCAGCCAAGTGCCGACAAAGTTTCGGTCACGTCCCGCTAGCTGATGCACCCCGCGCCAGCTGGCGTGCTTCCCATATCACTAGTTCGGCTTCGTAGCGCTCCAGCGCAGTATCGTAAATGTCCAACACGCACATCGGGCAGCCATTGCCGCAGCAGTCAGTCGGCAATGGCTTTTCGGGCGGGATCGGGCAGGGATCAGACGTGCTCATGCGATATGCAGCGTGCTCAGAGCCCCAGCACCTCACGGCCCTGCTTGAACACGACATCGACCGGGATGTTTTTCTGCGCGATGCGGTCCAGGTCGCCCTGCAGCTGCGGACCGACCTTGCCGTACTGGTCCTGGAAGGCCTGCGCACCCGCATGGTCGCCATCGCCCTGCAGGGTAAGGATCTTTGACGATAATGCATCCACACCCGCCTTCATCTTGGGGAAATCGACGCGGTAGCGTCCGGTGTCAGGGTCGCGCGCGAATGCACCCTGCTCCAGCAGGAAGTTGAACGCGACCATGTTGGCGCGGCCGTGTGCATCGCTGGCGCCGAAGCGCACCGACCGGAAGATGCCGGCCAGGAAGGTCACGTAATTGTCGTCCAGCTTGCTGGCGTCCAGTTCACCCATTTCGCCGAGCTTGCCGATCATGTACAGGCCCAGGATGTCGGCCTTGCCTTCTTCAAAGCTGCCGGCCAGGTCGGTCATCGCTTCGCGCACCGTGCCTTTGCCGTCGAGCGTCTTCTTGATGCCGAGGCCATGCGCAACTTCGTGGAACATCACATCTTCGAAGAACGCGTCGAAACTGATGCGCGCGCGCTGGTCGTCTGCGATCAACTCCTGGGCGATCGGTTCCAGGATCGTGTCGAACTTGGCACGCATGGCGTTCTTCAGCTGCAAGCGGCGCGAACCCTTGGCCAGTTGTACTTCTTCGTCGTTGGGCAGGTTGATCGCAATGGTCTTGGCGCCGGAATTGGCATCGCCCCCGTAATAGATCGCGTCATACGCATTGAGGTCGGCGTCGGTGCCGGGCATCTCCGCCTTGTACTTGGCCTCTACCGGCAAGTCGCGTTGCAACGCAGGCAGCAGCTTGGCGAATTTTGCAAGTCGCGCGCTCCATTCGACATCCTTGACCAGCACAAAGGTTTCGAACGCGGCGCGCGTCCCGAACAACGCGTCCTGATAATTCTCGATCGGCCCGATCACCACATCGATCGGGGTGGACTTCATGTCCATCCACGCCATGTCGCTGGGCTGGTAGTCGTCGCTGAGCAGCGCATTGGCGCGCAGGTTCAAGTAGCCGCGGAAGCCTTTGTCGCTGGCGACCTTGGAGGCTTGCCGCAGCAGTTCGGCGACTTGTTCAAGCTCGGCCTTGTAAACCACGTGATATGGCACGAGCTTGAGCTTGCCGGCGGCGTCGCGTTCGATCAGCGAATACTGCCCGTCCTTGCCTGGCAGGTTGGCAGCATCGAACTCGGCCTTGGTCATGTCAGCCGGATAGAACTGCGCACCCGGCGGACGCGGGCCCACGCCTTCGACGAAGGGTTTGTCGCCATCAAGCCGATCCCAGGGTCCGTAGTTGATTTCGGCAAAGCGGCGCGTCGCCGGATCGGTGATCTTCGCCAGCAGCGCGTCCTTGTCCCCGTAGACCTGCTTCCAGAACAGGCCATCCATGATCTGCCCGGCCTGCAGCAGCAATACGATGGCTTGACGGTCGCCTTTAGAGAGCTTCGACAGGTCGGCCTTGAGTTCGACCTGCGCATAGGACGCCACCTTGGCTCCGATGTCGCTGCTGGCTTCTGTCGCAGGCGCCACGTCAGCACTCCCACCCGGCGTGGGCGTGGTCTTGGGCTGACAGGCTACCAAGCCGCCGGTCAAGGCAATCGCCGTGGCGATGGCAAGGGTCAGTGGACGCAGGGACATGGCGCAACTCCGGGACGGGGAACCAAGCATCCTAGGGCAGGCACCGGAAAAAAACGTCAAATGCCTTGGCGGCCTGCCTGCGGTGCGTCAGCCTCATGAGGCCAGCGCCCCCGCCAAGGCCCGGCAATGCATTTCGATGGCTTCGTTGTCGATGACGCCAAACCCGATGACCACGCCCGGTTCAACGGATCGAGTCATTGCATAGTCGGCGAATGACATCGCACCAGGCAGGTGCTGGCGAACCGCGGCGATGACGTTCGTGGCCGATCGTGGGTCTCGGATCCGGGCCGCCAGGTGCAACCCGGCCTCGCTCGGCAGCAGTTGTAGCCACGGCGCCAATTGGTGCTCCATGCACGCTCGCAACGTGGCATGCCGTTGCGCATAAACGCGCCCCATCCGGCGCGCATGTCGGGCCATGTGGCCCTTTTCGATGAAGGCGGCCAATACCGCCTGCCCGAGCATGTCGCTATGCCCATCGGCGCAATGCTTGAGGGCAACCAGCGGCTCGCGAGCCCATCCCGGCGCCACCACGAAGCCCTTCCGCAGCGCCGGGAACAAGCTCTTGGAAAACGTGCCCACGTAAAACACGCGGCCCTCCGCGTTCAGGGTCTGCAACGCATCCAGGGGGCGGCCGCCAAAGCGGAACTCACCGTCGTAGTCGTCTTCGATCACGGAGGCATTGCGCCGCTGCACGAACTCCAGCAATGAGCGTCGTCGCGCCAACGACATCACCGCGCCCGTCGGCGACTGGTGCGAGGGGGTGACACAGACCACTGCGACATCGTCCGGCAAGGCATCCACGCACAGGCCTTGCGCATCTACCGGGATCGGTACCAGCCGCGCGCCGGCCGCAGCAAACGCCGCGCGCAATGGTGGATAGCCAGGTTCCTCGACCGCGACGCGGGTCTTGCCGGGCGTGACCAGCAGGCGCGCAAGCAGGTCGAAGGCCTGCTGCGCGCCGGAGGTCACCACCACGTCATCAGCGCCGCAGGACACCGCGCGTGCGAACGCAACATGACGTGCGATGGCTTCACGCAGTTCCGGGAGGCCCTGCGCCGGAGGATATCGAAATGGTGTGCGCGACCAGTCACGCAGCACGCGCATCGACAGTCGACGCCAAACCTCGTGGGGGAAGCCGCGGTGCTCAGGCATGCCCAACCGGAACGAGCGGACCGGCAAGCCTGCAAGCGCGGTCGGCCGCAGGTCGGGGGCTCGCCACATTGCATGCAGGCGCACATCATCCTGCTTGCGGTAGCTGGCCACCCCATTGCGCGCGGTCTTCCGCGGCAATTGCGCCACAACTGGCGTCGCGCCCACACGTGGCAGCAGGTAGCCCTCGGCCATCAGCAGCTCGTAGGCAGCAATCACCGTATTGCGCGCCAGGCCATGACTGCTGGCAAGTGCCCGGGTCGAGGGCAGCGGCGTACCGCCCGCCAAGCGTCCATCGACAATGGCCGAACGCAATTGGGCGTGCAAGGCCCGCATGCGCTGTCCGCGTGCATGCGGGATGCGGATGTCCAAGGGTAAAACCGGATGTAAAACTGGACCCATCAACTTACCTCGAACTGGACCATTTCAAGGGCCTGTGCGCGCCTAGAGTAACCCCTTCTGGGAATGCGGAGAGCGCGACGATGGCAAGGAGCGGGAAATGATCGAACTGCATTTCAGTCCTACCCCGAACGGGCTCAAGGTACAGCTGTGCCTGGAGGAATTGGCGCTGCCGTATCGGCTGTTGCCGATCAGCCTGTCGCGTGGCGAACAGTTCTCGCCGGCATTCACGGCGATGTCGCCCAACCAGAAGATCCCGGTCATCGTCGACCAGTCGCCTGCAGCTGGAACCGAGCCGGTCACGGTGTTCGAATCCGGGGCGATCTTGTTGTACCTGGCCCGCAAAACCGGCCGCCTGATGCCCGTCGATCCACTGGCAGCGCTCGAAGCGGAGCAATGGCTGTTCTGGCAGATGTCCGCGCTCGGGCCGATGGCCGGGCAGGCCGGGTATTTCCGGGTCTATGCGCCCGAGCCCGTCCCGTTCGCGGTGGCGCGTTACACGCGCGAGTTGACCCGCCTGTATGGCGTGCTCGACAAGCGACTTGCTGGCCGCGAATTCATCGCCGGTGAGGCCATTTCAATCACCGACATTGCCTGCTTCCCATGGATCGTGCCGCATGCCGCGCACGGACAGGACCTGGCCAGCTTCCCGAACCTGGCGCGTTGGTTCGCGGCAATCGGCGCCCGCCCAACCACGCGACGCACCTACGACGGCGTGATGGACGTCTACGCCACTTCCGGCCCGCCGGTTGCATCACAGCGTCGCCTCCATGCGACCGCGCTCTGAAGGACATGGCCATGCAACCCGCACTGCACCACTACCTGCCTGCGCGATATGCGCGCACCGACATCGACGACCTGCCCTGGATTCCTTCAACGACACCCGGCAAGTCGTCCAAGCCACTACGTTTCTTCCGCCATGATCGCGGATTCGTCGAACTGCTGCGGATGGAGTCGGGCGTGGTGATGCCGCTGCACCGCCACAACGGCGAGACCCACGCGTTCAACCTTTCAGGCCAGCGGCAGTTGTGCACCGGCGAAATCATCGGCCCGGGCGACTACGTCTACGAACCACCCGGCAATGTCGATTGGTGGACGGTCGTCGGCGAAGAAGCCATGGTGGCGCTGGTCGTGGTCACGGGCACGGTCGATTTCCTGGGCCCTGGCGACAACGTCCGGTTCACCGCCTCGGCGCAGACCCAACTTGACGACTACCGGCAGTACTGCCTGTCGCAGGGGATCAAGGAGCTCGACCTGCTGGAGGGGTAACCGGATCGCCTGTCGCCCCCGTTGCGGCACCCCTACCAGACCAGATCGTCCGGCACCTCGAACCTCGCGTAGAACGCATCGTCATCCGGATTCTCGTGCGATGTCGTTTCACCAGCATCACGGGACCGATGGTCTCGAACAATACTGGCCGGATCGCGCTCGATCACCTTGTCCGCGGCAGCGCGTGGCAACAATGCGTAGCCGTCGCCATGACGCACGATCGTCAAAGCACCTTTTGCCAGCAGGGTGCGCTGAGTGGCATCGACATGGACACGGGCGATCAAGCCGGCATCGTCGAAGGAATACGTAATCTCGCCAGCCGCCGGCAACTTGTGCGCCTCGATGATCTGGCGCACCTGCGCCTGGGTTTCACGCACCTTGGCCTGCGCATTGCGCTCGGCGGAAATCTGGCGATCACGCTCGGCGCGCTCGGCCTGTATCTGCGCGGTATCTACCTTGTCGGCATCCACGGCCTGCGCGCCCTTGGCGTGGCGCTGCTTGGTCTGCTCGCGCACGACCTGGGCGAGCTTGCCCTTCTTGGCCAAGCCCGCCTTGAGCAATTGATCTTGCAGGGGATTTCGCATGACAGTCGTCCACTGTTGCCTTGGCAATTTCTAAGTGGCGCCAGTACACCAGAGGTCTACCCTCGGTTTCAATCGAATGCCTCGGTCGAACGCACCAAGCATGAATTGGCAGCCGTCGATGGCGTGATTACCGCGATGGGTGAAACCAAGCATTCCGGGCGCATTGCCCGGGATGGCATGTACGATGGCGCGCTCAACACCCGCTGATGTCACGAGGACTCGCGCGATGCAGCATGACACCACTCCCATCGTCTCGATCCGCGGCCTTGGCAAGACCTATAAGTCTGGGTTCCAGGCACTGAAAGACATCAACCTGGACATCCGTCGCGGCGAGATATTCGCCTTGCTCGGGCCGAACGGCGCTGGCAAGACCACCTTGATCAGCATTGTCTGTGGCATCGTCAATCCGACGGTCGGCACCGTACTCGCCGATGGCCACGACATCGTTCGCGAATCGCGCGCCGCGCGCATGAAGATTGGCTTGGTGCCGCAGGAACTGTCCACCGATGCATTCGAGACCGTGTGGGCCACGGTGCGTTTCAGCCGCGGGCTGTTCGGCCGGCCACCGGATCCGGCGCATCTGGAGAAAGTCCTGCGCGCTCTGTCGTTGTGGGACAAGCGCGACAGCAAGATCATGGCGTTGTCCGGCGGCATGAAGCGGCGCGTGCTGATCGCCAAGGCGCTGTCGCACGAGCCGCGGATTCTGTTTCTGGACGAACCCACCGCCGGCGTCGACGTCGAGTTGCGGCGTGACATGTGGGCGATGGTGCGCGAACTGCGCGAAAGCGGCG
>JBDSIA010000115.1:0-2666 GCA_039918175.1 Thermomonas sp. | reverse complement strand
TATAGGATTCCGACAAAGATTGTGCCACCCATGATGGCGCGCGGGATCGTGCGAGCCGGATCGCGAACCTTGTCGACGGGCGTCGTCGCATTCTCGAAGCCAGTCAGTGCAAAGAAAGTGAGGGCGGTGGCCGTAGCAATATTGCCAACCGACAGCGCCATCGGTGCCAGAGGTTGGTAAGCAGCTGACTCGGCACTTCGGAAGGCGAAGGTCAGTATCACGCCGACCAGTGGCAGCAACTTGATAGCAACAGTGATGATCGACGCCACCCCTGATGCGCGGGCCCCGAACGCGTTGATAGCGGTGAAGAAAAAAACGCTTGCGGCCGCCAACGGGATAACGGAGCTTGGCCCAGCTAAGCCGGGGTTGATCCAAGATAGCGCCGAGACACCTGCAATCGCCACGGCCGCCTGCGAAACCCAGTTCGAGACCCAGAACGACCAAGCAACTAGAAAAGCAGCGTTGCGCCCCAACTTCCGCTCGACGTTGGCCTGAATACCGTCGCCGCCAAGCTTGGAAAGGCAAGCGAGCGAGTACGCAATAGTGAGAGCGCCAATGATGCTGAGCATCCATCCGACGACGGCGTTCGCTCCAAGAGGAGCGAGAGATACCGGCAGCATAAAGATCCCGGCGCCGATCATCGTTCCTACGACCAGCGCGCTGGTCATCCAAATGCCGATCCGACCGTCTGCTGCAGCCCTCATACGTGTGCCTATCGCGTAAAGACCTGAGTATGAATCAGATCAGGCGCGTGCCAAAGGGCATCGGCGACGCGCTGCGCCTGCGCACGAAGAACTCTGCCGTTATCGGCGTAGGGTCTGCTAATCGGGTCAGAATCTGTCTTCCCACATTTTAGTTGCTAGTCCCCCTGTGCACACAGGGACAATCTGCGGATACGGCGCTGTCGTCTTTACAGCGAGCGGCAGCTTTGGAGAAAATCCATTGAGGTCTCGAATGACGCGTTCTGGCCGTTTCCTGCCCCCAAAACTTGGACGCTATCTGCCAGAAGCGTGCACAAAAAAGGGCGACGATTTTTAGGATCTTACCAACGCCGGGGCAGTGCCTTGACGATCGTCATGCGCCGGTTGCCATGCTTGGCGATACCCAGACGAGTACCAAGTCGCGCATGACATGGTTGGCTATCTCGCGCGTCGCACTAATCCGGCTGACGATCACGTCTGGGTCAATCCTGGCGGGATGTGGAAGACCTCGCCGTCGGCAACTTCGGTGTGCTCAAGCAAGCGGATGGTCGGCTCAGTCCGCGAGCAACTGCAGGACGGCCTCCCCGTAACGCTCAAGCTTGGTACTGCCGATACCCGCAACCGTCGACAGATCATCGAGGTTGCGTGGTTCGATTTCGGCGATCGCGCGCAAGGTCGCGTCGTGGAAAATCACGTAGGCGGGGACGTCCTGCTCGCGCGCGGTGGCTGCGCGCCATTCACGCAGGGCGTTGTATCGCTTGTCCGATTCGGGAGACAACCCCGTCAACGGCGTTTTTGCGTTGACGCGCGCGCGTTTGCGCGCTGTCTTGGGCGGGTCTTTGCGTAACCACAACGCGCGCTCGCCCTTGAGTACCGACGTAGCGCCGGCCGTCAAGCGCAGGGCGTTGTAGCGGTCGGCATCGGCTTCCAGAAGGCCCAATGCGATCAACTGGCGGAACACGCTGCTCCATTGTTTCGCATCCAGATCTGCGCCGATACCCCAGGTCGACAGCTGGGCATGGCCGAAGCGCTGCACCTTGTCGCTGTCAATGCCGCGCAGGATGTCGATGACATGGCCCGCCCCGAACCGCTGGTCACTGCGATAGACGCAACTCAGGGCCTTGCGCGCAGCTTGCGTGGCATCCCAGCTCTCTGGCGGTTGCAGGCAGTTGTCGCAATTGCCGCAACCTCCGGGGTGCGCCTCGCCAAACCAGCCCAGCAACGACTGGCGCCGGCATTGGGTGGATTCGCAAAACCCCAGCAGGCCTTCGAGCTTGCGCATTTCCACCTGCTTGCGCTCCTCGCCGGCATCGGATCGGCCGATCAATTGACGCAGGTTCACCACGTCGGCCAGGCCATAACTCAGCCAGGCTTCGGCGGGTTCGCCATCGCGGCCGGCGCGGCCAGTTTCCTGGTAATAGCCCTCGATCGACTTGGGCAGGTCGACATGCGCCACGAAGCGCACGTCGGGTTTGTCGATGCCCATGCCGAAGGCAATGGTCGCCACCATCACCACGCCGTCCTCTTGCAGGAAGCGGCGTTGGTTGGCCGCGCGCGCCTCGGCTGGCATGCCTGCGTGGTAGGGCAGGGCTTTGATGCCGGCCTTTGCCAGTTGTTCGGCAATGGTCTCCACGCGCTTGCGCGAGAACGCGTACACAATGCCGCTCTCATCTGCATGGCTGGCGATCAGGTCGAGCAGGGCGCTTTGCCCGCTTCCATCCTTGAGCACCACCCGATAGCGAATATTGGGCCGGTCGAAAGAACTGACGAAGTGCTGTGCATCCTCCAGCGCCAGGCGTTCGGCAATCTCGATACGCGTTGGCGCATCGGCGGTGGCGGTCAACGCGATGCGCGGCACGTCAGGCCAGCGTTCGTGCAGGATCGTCAGTTCGCGGTATTCGCGACGGAAATCGTGGCCCCATTGCGAGACGCAGTGGGCCTCGTCAATGGCGAACAGGGCGATCT
>JBDSIA010000114.1:0-2538 GCA_039918175.1 Thermomonas sp. | reverse complement strand
TTCTTCCTGGCTGCGTTGCAATTGCAGGGCTAGCGCATCGATGCGCGCCAGCAGTTGCCGCAGTTCGCCGATCAGTTCGCGCTTGTCCATCCCTGCACGATAGGCAGCCGACCCGGCAGGGTCAAGGTACAGTGCAGCCTGTCTCGTCTGTGACAGACGCATACCGCTCCGGCCATTCGTGCACGAATTGCATGCAGGCACCGGCCTGCAGCGGGGGCGCCAGCCAATAGCCCTGGACCACATCGCAGCCATGCCGGCGCAGGAAGTCCAGTTGCGCGGCGGTTTCCACGCCTTCGGCAACGACGTCCAAGCCAAGCGAATGGGCCATCGCGATCACTGTGGTGGTGATCGCGGCGTCCTCGCTGTCGTTGGGGCCGCCAAGATCATCAATGAATGCCTTGTCGATTTTCAGGGTGGTGATCGGCAACCTGCGCAGGTAAGCCAGCGAGGAATAGCCGGTGCCGAAGTCGTCGACCGCGATCAGCACCCCCAGCTTGCGAAAGGTCTGCAAACGTTCCGCGGCCAGATCTGCATTGGCCATCAGCACGCTTTCGGTGATCTCGATCTCCAGGTGGCGGGCCTCCACGCCGGTTTCGCGCAGGATGCGCTCCACGGTGCGTGGCAGGTCGCTGCGCAGCAATTGCACGGCCGACACATTGACCGCCATGGTCAGCTCGTGCAAGCCGGCGCGATGCCAGTCTGCAAGCGTGTTGCAAGCCTCTCGCAGCACCCAATCGCCGATGGCGACGATCATCCCGCTTTCCTCCGCCAGCGGAATGAACTGGGCAGGCATCACTTCGCCATGCTCGACGCTGTCCCAGCGCAGCAATGCCTCCACCCGGTGGATGCCGCCATCGGCCAGGCTCAGTTGTGGCTGGTATAGCAGGCGCAATTCGCCGCGGTCCTCCACCCGGCGCAACGCCGCCATCAATCCGGCGCGCCGACGGGTATGGCTGTCCATGTCCGGCGTGTAGCGCATGAAGGTATGCCGGCCGGCAGCCTTGGCCTGGTACATCGCGGTATCGGCATGCTTGAGGAGATCGGCCGGCACCTGCGCGTGCTCGGGATACAGGCTGATTCCGATCGATGGCGTGACCACGATCTCCTGGCGGTCTTCGAGCAGCAGGGGTTCATCGAAGGCATCGATCACGCGTTGCGCGCACTGATCAGCTTCATCGCCATGTGCCAGGTCTTCAACCAGCACGGTGAATTCGTCGCCGCCGATCCTGGCCACCGTATGCGAGTCGCCCGTGGCCTGTTGCAGGCGTTGTGCGGCCATCCGCAGGATGCGGTCGCCGGTGGCGTGGCCCAAGGTGTCATTGATGTCCTTGAAGCGGTCCAGGTCGAGGAACAGCAATGCCACGCAGGTGCCTTGGCGGCGGGCGCGGACGATTGCCCGTGACAGGCGCTCGGCAAGCAGGGTCCGGTTCGGCAGGTTGGTGAGCGTGTCGTAATTGGCCAGGTAGCGAAGTTCCTGCTCGATCCGGCGGCGGTCGGTGATGTCGGAGGCGACCAGCACGTACATCCGGCGTTGGGTGACCGGCTCCTGGATCGCATGGGCCTGGACCGAGCACAGGAATTCGTGGCCGTCCTTGCGTCGCTGCCACATCTCGCCGCTCCAGTGGCCCTGTTCCGAAATCGCTGCCCGCGACTGCTCGTAGAAGGTCGCGTCATGCTGGTCGCTGTTGAGCACGCCCGAATCCTTCCCCAACACATCCGCTGGCTCATAGCCGCTCATCCGGGTGAATGCTGGATTGACGGTCACGAACTGGAACTGGCCGTCGACCACCACCACCGCCTCGGCCATGTCGTGCATGACTTCAGCCGCGATGCGGCGCTCGCGTTCCTGCTCGCGGCCAACGGTGACATTGCGTGCGGTGCCCGCGATGCGGGTGATCCGACCTGCATCGTTGCGCGCAACCGCGCGACCACGCGCACGCATCCAGAGCCACTCGCCCTGTTCGTCGCGGATGCGGTGTTCGGACAGGAACATCGGCGCATCCCCGCGCAAATACTGCTGAAGTCGCTTGAGCACCAGCGGCAGGTCATCGGGATGGATCTGGTGATCCCTGTCCAGGTTGATATGCAGGTTGAGGTCGTCGCTGCGCCCGGGTTCGATCTGGGTGCTCTCCAGTTCCTGCCGTTCCAGGTCGTACTGCCAGTACATTTCGTTGGACGCCCACAACGAAAGTCGCAGCCGCTGTTCGCGCTCGCGCAATGCGCGCAGGTGCTGGCGTTGTTCCTGTTCACGCCGCCGATGGCCTGCCAGCAGCATGCCGGTCAACAGCAGTACGAGCAGCACAGCCAGCAGGGCGAGGAGGAGCATCCAACCAGTTTAGACATGCTCGCATGGGCCTCACAACTATTGAGGAGGTCTCAGCCCTGCATCGGCGAAATGACTGGTTGCTACACTTGCGCTTCCCGCAATCAAGAGCAGCCGCGTGAGCGAGAACGAATTGCCGGAGTGGACCGAAATCGCCAGTGCCGCGGATCGGTTGTCATTGGCCAGCACGCCGGCGGAATTGCATGGCGCACTAT
>JBDSIA010000113.1:0-7179 GCA_039918175.1 Thermomonas sp. | reverse complement strand
GAAGCGGCAGTTGCCTCGGCGTGTCGGGATGCTGTAGCAGGCGCAGGCCGCGGGCACGGCCCGGCGTGCGCTCGACCACGCCTGCAGCTTCCAGCGCTTCCAGATGGTATTGCGCCGCGCGCACCCCGCTGAAGCCGAAGGCACGGGCGATTTCCGATTGGGAAGGCGGGACGCCTTCGGCCTCGATTCGCTCGGCGATAAAGGCATGGATGGCACGCTGGGTATCGGTCAGGTTCATGTTTAGTAGTATTACTACTAACTGATTCAAGTGTCAACGACGCAAAGCCACTAGTCTGACAATTGGTGTTCCAGCCCGCGCAGGGCTGCCGCGACGGTCTGCCGGCGCACGGCGTCACGATCCCCATCGAACAGGAACAGTTCCGCGCGCGGGTAGCCGCCGCGACGCTTCCAGGCGATCCAGACCGAGCCAACCGGCTTGTCCTCGGTGCCGCCCCCGGGGCCTGCGATGCCGGTGACCGCGACCGCAATGGTGGCGCCTGAATGCACCAGCGCGCCGGACACCATTTCCACCACGGTTTCGCGACTGACCGCGCCGTGGATTTCCAGCGTCTGCGGCTGCACGCCCAGCAAGCCCTGCTTGGCTTCATAGCTGTAGGCCACCAGGCCGCAGTCGAACCATGACGAGGAGCCGGCAACATCGGTCACCGCCTTGGCGATCCAGCCGCCGGTGCAGCTCTCGGCAGTGACCAGCATCTGTCGCGCGGCGATCAAGCGGGTGCCAGTGGCTTGGGCCAGTGCATCGAGTTCGACATCGTCGGGAACCATCATTCCAAATCCGAACGGGGGATTGCCTGCGTTGTAGCGCATGCACGCCTGAAACGAAACCGGCCCGCGATGCGGGCCGGTTTCAATCAGGCGCGATGGATCAGAATCGCTTGCGGAACGTAACGCCGTATGTTGCCGGCGCACCGGGGAACGCGTTGAACGAGTTAAACGGGGCTCCCGGCAGTGGAGAAAGGTTCTGCAGGGGCGCATCGAAACCGACCTGATTGTAGTACTTGTCGAAAATATTCAGCCCCCACAATTCCACGGACCAGCTGCGATCGCTGGGACCTACGCCGACCCTTGCGTTAACCACGGTGTAGGCATCCTGCATTTTCTCGGGATCAAGGTCTGAGCCTGTGTTGAAGTCGGACATATGTTTCGCACTAATGTTGAATCGCGCCAGTACGCCCTCATCCAGGGCCCACTCGTAAGTCAGTGCGGCTGAAGCAGACACCTTTGGCGCGAAGCTGACCTGGGCGCCCGGCAGTTTGTAGAGGGCACCAACCGAAGGACACAGCGTGGTCGTCTGGCCCGGACCGACAAAGTCGCATCCGGGGATCGTGTCCCCGTACTCGGTCTTCGCATAGGTGACACCACCTTGAAGCATCAACCCTTCGATCGCCGCTGGCTTCCACTGGATCTCGGTATCGATGCCGCGCGAGGTCACCTCGGGAATCGAGCGCACCACGAAGCTGGTGCCCAGGAAGCTGTTGAGCTGAAAGTCGCTGTACGTCTGGTGAAACAGGGTCGCGTTGAGTAGGAGGTTGCCGCCGGCCCACGTGGACTTGGCACCCAGTTCATAACTGTCCACGAACTCACCCGGGAAGGACGTATCCCGCACCGGAATAACCCCTGCGCCCCCGCTGGACAAACCATTCGAAGTTTGCACGCGATCAAGGTTGAAGCCCCCCGCCTTGTAGCCCCGGGCACCAGACAGATATGTCATGAAGTTCTCGTTGACCCGCCAGGCGAATTTCAGCGTACCCGACCACTCGTTCTCGCTACGCTCCTGGTGGCTGTCACGACTGGCGGCGTTGTGCAGGGGATTCACCCACGGCAGGCAGGACAATGCCACGACGTTGTTGATGATGGTTCGTTGGGTTCCCGGAGGCAACGCTGCGAACGGCACCCCACGTGCGGTCAGGGAGGCGCCGACTCGACCTGCCAGAACCGCCGGGTTGGTTTGTGCCAAGGTCAGCAATGTGCCGCACGCGGCTCCACCTGATGGGTTGCTGTACTGGGAATCCAACTCCTTGTCTTCCTTGGTGTAGCGAAGACCCAGCACGATGTCGAAGGCGTCGGTGACATGGAAGCTGTTGTTGGTGAACAGCGAGAGGCTCTTGGCGTTCTGGTCGTAGCGATCCAGTGCCGACAGGTCACCGAAGCCGACGCTGTAGGGCAAGCGGGTGATTTCCTGCAGGAAGGTGTTGGACGACGGCGCGTTGCGGAATCCCGGATTGATCGTAGTCAGGATTGCGGAAGACAGGTAAGCACCGTAATCCTTGCCGATCCGGTAAGAATCGTTGCGCTGGAGATCCTCGTTGGCATAGAACAACCCGACCATCCAGTCGAGTTTCTCGGCCGATCCGGTCAGCCTGAATTCCTGGCTGAACTGCTTGAAGCGCGACAGGTTTTCGTCGCGGTCCGGATTCCGGTACAGGATGTCTGCTGTGGAGTAGTCGAAGTCCAGCGCGTTGACGGTTTCCCAGTCGCGCGCGGCAGTAATCGAAGTCAGTGTGGCGCCATTGAACCAGGGCGTGTTCCAATTGACCTCCGCGCTGACGCCCTTGTCCTTGATCTGCTGCTCGGTGCCACGGTTGCTCCAGGCGCGACGCGCCTCGGGATCCGCCACCGGCGCCACACCCTCATCGATTGCCAAGCGGTTTATGATGTCGGCGGTGTATCCGCGCACGGTCGTCACCGCCGTGCAGCAGTTTTCGTCGCGCCTGGTGTAGTCGGCGCTGAAATTGATGTCCAGGTTGTCGCTGGGAAGCCACAGCCACTGCGCGCGCACCGTCTCGAAATCCTGGTCGGAGTCCTCGTGGTTGGTGCGCGGGCCGGCGCCGGTTCGCACGTCCATGAACCCGTCGCGCGAGCGTTTGGCCGCGTAAATGCGGAACGCGTTGTTCTTTCCCACTGGCGTGTTGAACGAGCCAGAAAACCCGACGGCTCCCGGCGTGCCCAGGGTTAGCTCGAAGTCGCCGCCGCGCTCAAAGTTGGGCCGCTTGGTGAGGATGTTGATGACGCCCGCGGACGTGTTCTTCCCGAAGACCGTGCCCTGTGGGCCCTTGAGCACCTCGATCCGCTCCAACTCGCCGAGATCGCCAAAGCCCACGCTGTTGCGCGGACGGTAGACGCCGTCGATCACGATACCCACCGATGACTCCAAGCCTACATTGTCGCCTACGGTACCGACCCCGCGAATGCGCGCGGTGGTACTGGATTCGCTCTGGGTACTGGTGACCGTCAGCCCCGGCACCAGGATTTGCAGGTCCTTGATGTCGCGAACACCCGCGTCCTGCAGCACTTCCTGTGACAGCGCCGTGACATTGATCGGCACGTCCTGCAGCAGCTCTTCGCGTTTCTGCGCGAACACCACGATGGTGTCCAGGGTCTTGGCTTCGTCTTTCTTGTCTGTGGTGCCAGCGTCCTGAGCAAGGACAGGCATGGCGCTCATCGAAATAATCGCGGTCACCAGCGCGACTGCGAGTGGCTTCAGTTGAAGTTGCTTGCGTTGCATATATTTCCCCTTGAAATGACCGCCAAAACTCAAGGCTCCGCATGCGCGGAACAGACGTTTAAATGGCGCGCGCCACGTGGGGGTTGGCATCGCGAGCGCGGCTTGTTTGGCCGCGTTAACCAAAATCTAACACAGAACCGCACGCCTGCGTATGCAACAAGTTTGGGCGGGCTCCAGGTTCGGATCGGGCACACTAGCAGGCCGTTTCCTGGCGCCGTCCCGGATGTCCACCGAGCAGCACACACCCCTGATGCGCCAGTTCTTCACCGCCAAGGCGGAGCACCCGGACGTGCTGCTGTTTTTCCGCATGGGCGACTTCTACGAGCTGTTCCATGACGATGCGCGCAAGGCCGCACGTCTGCTGGACATCACCCTGACCCAGCGTGGCAGCTCAGCTGGCCAGCCGATCCCGATGGCCGGGGTGCCACATCACGCCGCCGAAGGGTACCTGGCACGACTGGTCGCGCTGGGCGAGTCAGTCGCAATCTGCGAACAGATCGGCGACCCGGCCACCAGCAAGGGACTGGTCGAGCGCAAGGTGGTGCGCATCGTCACGCCCGGCACGGTGACTGACGAAGCGCTGCTGGACGAACGCCGCGACACGCTGCTGCTGGCGATCAGCCGAAACAAGCAAGGTTACGGCCTCGCCTGGGCCGATCTCGCCAGTGGCCGCCTGCGCGCGAACGAGGTTGACGGCGATGATGCGCTGGACGCGGAACTCGCTCGCCTGCAACCGGCCGAGGTACTGATCGCCGATGACGACGGTTGGCCACTTTCCGTGCTGGAGACGCGTGGTTTGCGTCGGCGCGCGCCGTGGTTGTTCGATGCCGATAGTGGCCGTCGCCAGTTGCTGAATTTTTTCGCGGTGCATGACCTGACTGCCTTCGGAATCGAAGACAAACCTCGCGCGATCGCTGCCGCTGCAGCATTACTTGGGTACATCGAAGAAACCCAGAAGCAGCGTCTGCCCCATCTGCGCGCGATTTCGCTGGAACAATCCGACGAGGCGATCGCGATGAACGCGGCCACCCGACGTCATCTTGAACTCGACACGCGCGTCGATGGCGACCTCAACGCGACGCTGCTGGGCGTGCTCGATTCCACGATCACCCCTATGGGCGGGCGCCTGCTGCGGCGCTGGCTGCATCGCCCCTTGCGCGACAGGCATGTGCTGAGCGAACGCCACCATGCAGTGACGACCCTGATCGATGCACGCGCCGACGCGGCCTTGCGCGATGAGTTCCGTGCGCTCGGCGACCTCGAGCGCATCCTGTCACGCATTGCATTGCGCAGCGCGCGCCCACGCGACCTGTCGACATTGCGCGATGGGCTGGCGATGCTGCCTGCCCTGCGCGACATCCTGACGCCACTGGATTCACCACGCTTGCAGGCGCTGGCCGATGAACTCGGCGAGCACACTGCCGATGCGCACCTGCTGCGCACTGCCGTGGTCGAACAACCACCGGTGCTGGCACGCGACGGCGGCATCATCGCCGAAGGCTACGACGCCGAGCTCGATGAACTGCGCAACTTGTCCAGCAATGCCGACCAGTTCCTGATCCAACTGGAAGCGCGCGAGCGCACGGCCACCGGCATTCCCAACCTCAAGGTCGGCTACAACCGCGTGCATGGTTATTTCCTCGAGATCAGCAAGGGCCAAACCGACAAGGCGCCGGTGCATTACACCCGCCGGCAAACCCTGACTGGTGCCGAGCGCTACATCACTGAAGAACTCAAGGGCTTCGAGGACAAGGTGCTGTCCGCGCGCGAACGCGCGCTTTCGCGGGAGAAGCTACTGTACGAAGGCTTGCTGGACGCCTTGAACGCATCGCTGGAACCGCTGCGTCGCTGTGCCTCGGCGCTGAGCGAACTCGACGTGCTGGCCGGCTTCGGCGAACGTGCGCAGACGCTGGACTGGAACGCACCAAAACTGGTGGACGAACCCGGCATCCACATCGAACGTGGTCGGCATCCTGTGGTGGAAGCGCTTCGAGATGCGCCGTTCGAGCCCAATGATCTGTTATTTGATGCCAGCACGCGGATGTACGTGGTGACCGGCCCGAACATGGGCGGCAAGAGCACCTACATGCGCCAGAATGCGTTGATCGTGCTGCTGGCGCACATCGGCAGTTTCGTGCCGGCAGCACGCGCGGTGATCGGCCCGATCGATCGCATCCTGACCCGCATCGGCGCCGGCGACGACTTGGCACGGGGGCAATCGACCTTCATGGTCGAGATGAGCGAAACCAGTTACATCCTGCACCACGCCACGGAGCATTCGCTTGTGCTGATGGACGAGATCGGCCGTGGAACCTCGACCTATGACGGCCTTGCACTCGCCGATGCCTGCGCGCGTCACCTGGCTGCGGTCAATCGCAGCCACACCCTGTTCGCGACGCATTACTTCGAACTCACTACGCTGGCCGAACCTGGCAGCGGGATTGCCAACGTGCACCTGGATGCGGTCGAACACCGCGACGCTGCAGGCAACGAATCCTTGGTGTTCATGCACGCAGTCAAGCCCGGACCTGCGGACCGAAGTTTTGGCCTGCAGGTTGCCGCGCTCGCTGGCCTGCCGCAGCTCGTCGTCAGGCAGGCACGTGCGCGCCTGGCCGAACTGGAACGTCACAACCGCGATGCACCCTCCACGCCAATGAGCGCGCAGGCAATGGATTTACCGCAGCAGATTGGCCTGTTCGCGCCCAGCGCTGCGGTGCTGGATGCGCTGGCCGCACTCAATCCGGACGAGTTGACGCCCAAGCAGGCGTTGGAAGCGCTATACCGGCTCAAGACGCTGCAATGAGCAGGCCGGGCAAGGGCTGGTGTGCGTTGGCGCTTGGCGTGCCACTGGCCGCTATTGCCCAAAATGCATCACCGCCCGTGTCGCCCCGCATTGCCGTGCTCGCCCCTGTTGTCGTCAGTGCGACGCGATCACCTGATGATCCGCTGCTGGTCCCGACGGGCGTTGATGCCATTGACACCGACGCAATCCATCGCGCGCAGCCGCTGCTGAATGTCGGTGAGGCCTTGCAACGCGTACCAGGCGTGATGGCACGCGACCGCCAGAACCAGGCACAGGACCTGCAACTGTCGATCCGCGGCTTCGGGGCGCGCGCGGCCTTCGGCGTCCGTGGCGTGCGCCTGTACACCGACGGCATTCCGGCAACCATGCCCGATGGACAGGGGCAGCTCTCCCATTTCGCGCTGGAATCGGCAGGCCGCATCGAAGTGCTGCGTGGTCCCTTCTCGGTCCTGTATGGCAATGCCGCCGGCGGCGTGGTGTCGCTGTACACGGGCAAGGTGCCGGACATTCCCACCGCCAGTCTGGGCATGACGCTGGGCGAGCACGCGCTGCAACGCACATCGCTTTCGATTCAGGCGCCTTGGCGGGAGGATGGCGATGCCATCGTCGATCTCGTGCAGATCGATGACGACGGCTATCGCGCGCACGCTGCATCGCAGCGGCGCAGTGGGCAGGCCCTGCTGCGCGGCAAGCTGGCTGGCGGGACCCGCTTCACGGCGCTGTTCAACCACTTCGACTTGACCGCCGATGATCCGCAGGGACTCACCACCGCGCAGCTCGCTGCCGATCGACGCACCGCAAGCATTGGGGCGCTGGCGTTCGATACGCGCAAGACGGTCCGCCAAAACCA
>JBDSIA010000112.1:0-5951 GCA_039918175.1 Thermomonas sp. | reverse complement strand
CGCCACGCTGGCGACCTGCGACAGCGGCATGTCCGAGCCGTAGTAGTTGACCTTCAGGTGGTCGACGATCGCCGTATTGGCACGACCGGTGCGCAGCTTGACTAGGCTGTGGCGTAGCGCCTCGATGCTCTTGCCCATGCGGGACTGGGCGTCGGTCATGATCTCGTTTAGCATCGCGGGCTCCATCGTCTGCGGTTAACCCCGGGATTATATCCGGGAACCGCTGCGCCCCGGGCCCATGTCCGACGCGGGCTACTCCAGCTAACGACTAAGCGTGATGATGCGGATCGTTTCCAGCAGGCCCGCCGTGTGGAGCACGATCATGCTCGTCATGCCCGCAGGCGCTGCCGCGTTCGATCTGCACGGTCGGGTGGTTGATGCCGAATTCCGCGTCCAGGCCATCGTTCAACATGTCGATGAAGGCATCTTGGTCGGCGTCGTTGGCGCGGATCAGGTGCGCGGTCATGGCGATCTCGCCCGCGCCCAGTGACCAGATATGCAAGTGATGTACTGCAGACACGCCGTCCTGCGCGAGCAACCATTCCTGCACGAGTTGCTGGTCGATGCCGCGCGGCACCGCGTCCATCGCCGCGTTGAACGCGTCGCGCAGCAGGCGAAACGAGCCGATCGCCACCACCACCGCGATCAGTAAGGCCGTGGCCGGATCCAGCCATGCCCAGCCGAAGAACCAGATGCCGGCGCCGGCCAGCACTGCCGCCACTGACACAGCCGCATCGGCGACCAGGTGCAGGTAGGCCCCGCGGCGGTTGAGGTCGTGGTCGTGGCCACCGCGCACGAACCAGGCGGCGCCTAGGTTGATCATGATGCCGATCGCCGCCACCACCATCACCGGAATGCCGGGAACCTCGGGCGGTGCGCTGAACCGGCGGATAGCCTCCCAGCCCAATGCTCCGGAGAACGTAACCAGCAGCACCGCATTGGCCAATGGCGACAGCAACGTCGCGCGCCGCCAGCCATACGTGTGGCGCTCCGTGGCCGCTCGTTTGGCCAGCACCGCCGCGCCCCACGCCAGGCCGAGGCCGAGCACGTCGCCGAAGTTATGCAGGGCGTCGGACAGTAGCGCCAGCGAATCGGTGGCGAAACCATACCCGGCCTCGAGCACCGTATAGGCCAGGTTGATCAGGGTTACCCAGGCGAAGGCGCGGGTGGTGTCATGCTGATGATTGTGCGAATGCATGTTGCCAGCCTGCCACGCGCAGCCTGGCGGACGCTATTACGTTGGGTGCGTTTAGCTGCGGCCCTGCACCAGGGTGCCGAGCGCCTCGCCGCGCAGCAGCCGTAGCAGCACGCCGGGCTGGTTCATGTCGAAGATGCGCAGCGGCAGGTCGCTGTCCCGGCACAGCGCGAAGGCAGCGGTATCCATCACCTGCAGGTTGCGGATGATCACCTCGTCGTATGTCAGGGTGTCCAGCTTGATCGCGTCGGCATGCTTCTTCGGGTCCTTGTCGTACACGCCATCGACCTTGGTGGCCTTGACCAGCAGGTCGGCGCCGATTTCGATCGCGCGCAGTGCGGCGCCGGAATCAGTGGTGAAGAAAGGATTGCCGGTGCCGGCCGCGAAGATCGCGATGCGGCCCTTCTCCAGGTGACGGATCGCGCGGCGGCGGATGTAGTCCTCGCACACGTCGTTGATCTTGATTGCGCTCATCACCCGCGCCTTGGCGCCGAGTTTTTCCAGCGCGTCCTGCATCGCCAGTGCGTTGATGACGGTGGCCAGCATGCCCATCTGGTCGCCGGTGACCCGGTCCATGCCGCCAGCGGCCAGCCCGGCGCCGCGGAAAATGTTGCCGCCGCCCACGACCAGCGCGATCTCGGCGCCGGCATCGCGTGCTTCGATCACCTCGCAGGCGAGGCGACCGATGACTTTCGGGTCGATGCCGTAATCCTCGTCGCCCATCAGGGCTTCACCGGAGAGCTTCAACAGGACACGGCGGTAGGCAAGTGGTGGCATGTCGCGCTCCGGGCAGGTAAACAGCCGGATTCTAGCCGATCGCATGCCCTTGAACGGAATTCATCAGCGTGGCCCGCTGAATTCCTGCGGCTTGGATTTTCGATCGCGCAACAGTGCACTGATCACGATCGTGAGCCCCAGCGCGGCTGCAACCAGGAACAGCACAGCCGCCAAGGCCGGATACCCGAACAACTGCGGGCCTCGGTCCAGACGCATCAGCATGGCTGACGCCAGGATGAGTGAGGCGGTGATGATCCCGGTACTGATGCGATTGGCGATCTTCTGCAGGTTTTCCATAAGACGCGATTCATCGAGACCGGCAAGACGCACCTGCAGCTTGTTTTCAGCCACCAGCGACAGGATGTTGGACAGCTTGTGCGGCGCCTCGCGCACGAGGGCCTGCAGCTCCATTGCCTCGCTCGCCAACCGCGCCGGCGAGAAGGCCTGCTTGAGCCGAAGCCGCATGATGTGCTCAAGGTGGTCCTCGACGATCTGCTTGACGTCGAGATTCGGATCCAGCGCATTGCAGACGGCTTCAAGGTTGAGCAGCGTCTTGCCCAACAGGCTCATTTCCGGCGGCGTCCGCAGCCCGCAGGAACCCGCCAGGATGACCAGTTCCAGCATCAGTCGCCCTTCGGATTGCGAGCGCCCACCGGAGCGGGCGGCATAGCGCGCGACCATCTGGCCTACTTCGCGGATGTAGCGAGTCTCGTCGAAGTCCTCCAGGCGCGTGCCCATGCCAATCGCCTCGGCGGCAACCTCCTCGCCGCGTCCGTCGACTGCGGCAAACAGCAGCTTGAGCAGGCGTTCGCGTTGGCGCGGCGGAACGTGGGCGACCATGCCGAGGTCGAGCAGGGCGATGCGATCATCATTGGTCACCAGCAGGTTGCCCGGATGCGGGTCGGCATGGATCTCGCCATGCACGAACACCTGATCGAGATAGCCGCGCATGACCGCGGTTGCCAAGGGCGCCAAGTCCTGTTCGGTGCGCCGCAGTCCACTCAGCGACGTGGCTTTTACGCCTTCCACCAGTGTCATGGTCAGGACGCGCTTGCGGGTCAGGTCCCATATCGGTAGCGGCACGAACAATTCAGGATAGGACTCGAAGTGTTTGCTGAAACGCTCCAGATGTTCGGCCTCGGTGCGGTAGTCGAGTTCGGACAGTAGCGCCTTGCGAAATTCATGCACCCACTCGCCGAACTGGGCGCGACGCCCTGCATCGGTCCAGCGGTCTGCCTTGTCGGCAACGCTGGAGAGTATGTCCAGGTCGTCATGGATGCCCTCGACGATATCGGGCCGCTGCACCTTCACCGCCACTTGCCGGCCATCGCGCAGGGTGGCGCGATGCACTTGGGCAAGCGAAGCGCTGCCCAGCGGCTTTTCATCGAATGTTGCGAACACGGTGCTGAGCTTGGCGCCGAGTTCTTCTTCGACCATGGCCCGGACCTGGTCCATGTCGAGTGGCTCAACGTCATCCTGGATGCGTTGAAGCGCTGCCATGTAGGCCGGCGGCACCATGTCAGGTCGGGTCGAAAGCGCTTGGCCGATCTTGATGAAGGTCGGGCCTAGTGTTTCGAGATCGGCGACGAATGCCTCTGCCTCTGGTTCGGAATTCACCGAGTCTCCCTTAGCCGAATCCGGGGGGAACTCAGAGGCCGCATCGATATCCAGTCCGCTGAACACGCCTGCCTTGCGGTACTTGAGGAGGAATCCAAGGATCTGTGCAGCGCGTGCGAGACCGGTCTCGGAGTGGTTCATGGGCGGTGTCCAGTCGGCGTGGTGGTCACAACCTAAGCAACGGCACATGAAGGCGATGCATGGTCGTCAGTCTCGAAGTTGCAGACAGCAAGCAACAGAAAAGGCCCCGATCCTTGCGGATCGGGGCCTTTGGTTCAGAGGTGCACGTTAGGATTAGCGGCCGTCGCCATCCGCGTCGCCCGGCATTGCGCGCTCGATGTAGTGCCAACCATCACGTACGGCGCCCTTGGCGTCATTCCATGCCATGTTTGTGTTGCTCTTGGTTGCTTCCCAATCGCGCTGCAGCTGCGGCTCGACATCCTCGAACTTCCTGCCGGCATAGCTGCCGTACTGGTCGTAGCCGTACTGATAGGCCGGCTGGATGTCGCTGTAGCTGCGATCTGCCTTGTAATAAGGCGCGCTCTCGTAGTTGCTTTCGAAATGTGCGTTGTAGGCAGTCGGGTTGACAGCTTCGGCAATCGCTCCGCCCGCCTTGGAACCACCGATCGCACCAACAACCGCGCCCACGACGGTGCCAATCGGGCCCGCAGCCGAACCCACAACTGCTCCAGCAATCGCGCCTGCGCCTGCGCCGGTGCCTTCACCGATGCTGTGGTCTTTTTTGATGTCCGTCATATTAATAACTCCGTTGGGGTGGTTGAAAACGTGGGGGATACGCCTGGCCGGTATTGCATTGCCATCCGTGGAGTGAACGTTGCACTTGTCCACGTAATGCCCGAGTGAATTCGCAAAATTAGTTTGCTGACGCGTTCAGGTTCCATGCAGCGATTCGAGTCGGCATAGCATCCACTGCGGCTGCTGGTTTCATTTTATCTATTCAAACGCGCAGCACCGCTGCACCGAGCATCGAATAACGGATGATCTCATCGCCATGTGCCTTCGCAATAAATCCGCGCGGTGAGGGTCGATGAGTCATTACAGGGGTGCTTCGGCATCACAGGCAGGACGCGTGACCGGGATTTTCACGAAGGTCGGTGCACCCTTGGTCCTTCTCCCTTCGAAGGAAAGCGCCCTGATGGCCACTCGTAAGAACACCAAAACGAAGACCAATCCCAAGGTCGGGGCCATGGCCGAAACGATCGTGAGTGGCAATGGCGGAGAACGCCAGGAGCAGGCAGGCGGATCACATCCCCTCATGACCACGGCGCAGGGCATTCCGATATCCGACAACCAGAATTCCCTGCGCCCGCACCCGCGCGGTCCGGCCCTGCTGGAGGATTTCGTCCTTCGCGAGAAGATCACTCATTTCGACCATGAGCGTATCCCGGAGCGCATCGTGCATGCGCGAGGTAGCGGGGCACACGGCTTCTTTGAACTGACCCGCTCGCTATCCAAATACACGACTGCAAAAATCCTCACCGAGAAAGGCGTGCGCACGCCGTTGTTCGCACGCTTCTCCACGGTGGCAGGCGGTGCAGGTTCGGTGGACACTCCGCGCGACGTGCGCGGTTTCTCGGTCAAGTTCTACACCTCGCAAGGCAACTGGGACCTGGTGGGCAACAACATTCCAGTGTTCTTCATCCAGGATGCAATGAAGTTCCCGGATCTGATCCATGCCGTGAAGATGGAGCCGGATCGTGGCTGGCCGCAGGCGGGCAGTGCGCATGACACGTTCTGGGATTTCATTTCTCTCACGCCCGAGTCCATGCACATGATCATGTGGGCGATGAGCGACCGCGCGATCCCGCGGAGCCTGCGGATGATCGAGGGTTTCGGCATCCACACCTTCCGCCTGCTGGACGCCGAGGGCAGAAGCACCTTCGTGAAGTTTCACTGGCGGCCGAAGTTGGGATTGCAAAGCACGATCTGGGACGAGGCAGTCAAGCTGCAGGCGGCTGACAACGATTTCCACCGTCGTGACCTGTGGGAAGCAATCGATGCCGGCGATTTCCCCGAGTGGGAACTGTCGGTGCAATTATTCACTCAGGAAGAAGCCGACCAGTTTCCGTTCGACCACCTGGACCCGACGAAACTGATTCCCGAGGAACTGGTGCCGTTGACAGTGATCGGGCGCATGGTCCTGGACCGAAATCCGGACAACGTGTTCGCCGAAACCGAACAAGTCGCGTTCTGTCCGGCCAACGTGGTGCCCGGCATTGACTTCTCCAATGATCCGCTGCTGCAGGGCCGGTTGTTTTCCTATCTCGACACGCAGCTTTCGCGCCTGGGTTCGCCCAACTTTCACCAGATTCCGGTCAACGCGCCGAAGTGTCCGTTCGCC
>JBDSIA010000111.1:0-3279 GCA_039918175.1 Thermomonas sp. | reverse complement strand
GCGGCGCCCACGTCCAGCGCGCCACGGAAAATGTACGGGAAGCACAGTGCGTTGTTGACCTGATTCGGGTAGTCGCTGCGGCCGGTGGCGATGATGCAATCCGGGCGCACCGCCTTGGCGTGCTCCGGCAGGATCTCCGGGTTCGGGTTAGCCAGCGCTAGGATAATCGGGCGCTGCGCCATGGTTGCCACCATCTCGGGGTTGAGGATGCCACCGGCCGACAGACCGAGGAACACGTCCGCACCCTCGACGATGTCCGCCAACGTGCGCTTGTCGGTGTCGCGCGCGTAGCGCAACTTGTCCGGGTCCAGGTGGCCACGACCGGTGTAGAGCACGCCATCGCGATCCACTGCCAGGATGTTCTGCGGGTTCATGCCAAGCGCCACCAGCATGTCCAGGCAGGCGATCCCGGCCGCACCGGCACCGCTGGTCGCCAGCTTCACGTCCTCGATCTTCTTGCCCGCGACTTCCAGCGCATTGAGCACGGCGGCGCCGACGATAATCGCGGTGCCGTGCTGGTCGTCGTGGAACACCGGGATGTTCATCCGCTCGCGCAGCTTGCGCTCGATGATGAAGCACTCCGGCGCCTTGATGTCCTCCAGGTTGATACCGCCAAAGGTCGGTTCCAGCGAGGCGATGATGTCCACCAGTTTGTCGGGGTCGCGTTCATTGATCTCGATGTCGAACACGTCGATATCGGCGAACTTCTTGAACAGCACGCCCTTGCCTTCCATCACCGGCTTGCTCGCCAGCGGGCCGATGTCGCCCAGGCCCAGCACCGCGGTGCCATTGGTGATCACCGCCACCAGGTTGCCGCGTGCGGTCAACGCGCTGACCTGGTTCGGATCGGCGACGATCGCCTCGCAGGCGAAGGCCACGCCCGGCGAATACGCCAGCGCCAGGTCGCCTTGGGTGACCATGGGTTTTGTCGCGCTGATCTTGATCTTGCCGGGTGGACTCAGCCGGTGGTAGTCGAGCGCGGCCTGCTTGAGGTCGTCGCTGGAATCATGCTGGTCGGTCATCGGGACACGCCACGAATGCGGGCCAATGATGATAACGCTTCATCTGCAACGGACGGTTAGATGTCGCTGATGCGCTCGGCCGACATGATCTGGTCGAGCCGAATCCGATTGGCGAACAGCGAAAACGCCAGCATCCCGGCCAAGCCATTCGCGCGTTCCACCCATTCTGGCAACCAGCGCGGCGGCAACAGGTCGCCGCTGTCGAACAACGGTTCGAAGCGTTGCACATCGGCCAGGGTCATCTTGCCGGCGAACAGCATCCTGCACAGGCGCAACTTGCGATGCTTCAGCGCCCAGCGGAAGAACGTATGTACGCCGATCAGGCCGCGCAGGTAGACCGTGTCCTTGGTGAACGCGCAGCCGCCGGTCGTGGGCACCCCGCGGAACACCCGCTGGGCCGAGGTGAAACTCTCGGTCGGCACTTGCCCGGCATCCTGGAAATACTGGAACACCTGCAGGAAATCGGCGCCCTCCAGCGCCATCGCCACTGCCTCGATGCGCAGGCTGACCCGCTTCATGCGTTCGATGTCGATGCTGCCGGTGATCTGCTCGGCGAAGGTAGCCAGTCCTTCCTGGGTCGCGGTTGTGCGCGGCGAGGACAGCGAGAGGCTGGGCAATACGGTTTGTTCGCGGCCATTGAGGGCACTCAGCGAATGCACGAAAGCCTCGTGCTGCAACAGCTGGTGGCGGTCGTAGTCGGAGAACGCGGCGCCGGCACGCAGGCGGATGCGGGTAGCACCGGCAGCGGCCTTGGCGATCAGGTCGGGATCGAGTTCGACGGTAATCACCCGCGCATCGAAATAATCGTCCAGTGACGCCTGCAATTGCAGGCGCAGTGACGTGGCAGAGATTTCAACCTGCTCCGAGGGCGCCAACAATTCCTGATCAAGCTCGTTGGCGATATTGATGAAATGACCGGCCGCCTCGCGCATGGTCGCGCCACCTGGCAGCGTGTGGTCGGGCGTGCCGAACAGCGCGATTGAAAGCTCGGTGACCTTGGGCGTACCCAGGTTTTCCAGCAATTCGGACGCCAGCGACCAGCTATGGGCGGACTCGATCAGGTAAATGCCCAGCGGATGCGCTGGATCGGCGGCGCCGGCAACCGCCTCGAACTCCACGCGTTCGGCGGAAAAATCGTACTTCGGATAGACATAGGCGGGCAGCCTTGCCTTGCCTTTTGCATGGTCGGCCAGGAACTGCTGCTGTTCGCTGGCCGGCCAGCTGGCCAGGCTCAGCAAGCGAATCCCGCGCGCCGCCCTGGTCATGCGCGCATCGAGCGCAGCGTGATGGGTGATGTCGGGGTGGCGCGTGGTCGTCATCAGTCGTCGGCGTGCTGGTCCACGCGAATGCGCGGCCCCTTCGGCTGGACGCGCGCATCCGCTTTTTGTGTCAACCGCGTGGCCAGCTGGCCTGCAGCGCCTGAGATTTCATCGCGCAACTTGAGGAAATTCGCCACGCGTTCACCATCAATCGTGTCAGCCTCGATCGCGGCACGCACCGCGCAGCCCGGCTCACGTGCGTGCTTGCAATCGCGGAAGCGGCATTGCGCGGCGAGCGCTTCGATGTCGGTGAAACTCTCGGCGACATCTTCTTCGCCCGTCGGCTTGAGCTCGCGCATGCCGGGGGTGTCGATCATGCAGGCGCCGGACGGCAGCGGGATCAGCGCGCGATGGGTCGTGGTATGGCGGCCACGGTCGTCGTTCTCGCGTACCGCGCCGGTTTTCATTTTCTCGGTGCCGAGCAACGTGTTGGTCAATGTCGACTTGCCAGCGCCGGAGCTGCCGACCAGCACGATGCTCTGGCCGGCACCCAACCAAGGGTCCAACGAAGCGACGCTGACGCGATCCTTGGCATTGACGGCAAACACCGGCACGTCAAGCGCACGCAGCTCTTCCACGGCAGCATCCCGTTCCGTGCCCGGCTTGTCGGCCTTGGTCAGCACGACCACCGGCTGCACGCCGCTACCACCGACCAGCATCAGGTAGCGCTCGATCCGGCGCGGATTGAAGTCGGCATCCAGTCCGCAGACCACGAACACGGTATCGATGTTGGCGCCGATCACCTGTTGTTTGTAGTGCTCCCCGGCGGCGCCGCGCTTGATCGCGGAAAACCGCGGCAGCAGTGCGACGATGCTTAGCCCATTCGGTGCTTCGCCCTCGATCAGTACCCAGTCGCCGACCGCGGGTCGGCCTTCCGGCGTGGTTCCACCCTTGCGGTAGTTGCCAGCGCGCTGCCATTCCGGCAGCGATTCGGCGCG